>NZ_JAQMIL010000030.1:0-97676 GCF_029990105.1 Bradyrhizobium sp. Arg237L
TCCGAGCCAAAATCCGCCCGGCATTCGCCTGGGCCCTGTAATCCGGGCGGAAAAAATTCTTACCCAGTCTCTACGCTCTACCCATCCTACGACTCTCAACCACGCTCGTCATTGCGAGGAGCGAAGCGACGAAGCAATCCATGCCTCCACGAGCGGCGAGATGGATTGCTTCGCTCCGCTCGCAATGACGGGGAAGATGTTACTTCCCCACCCATTTCGGCGGGCGCTTCTCAGCAAACGCCTTCGGGCCCTCGATGTAATCCTGCGAGGCTGCCATCGCCTTCACCGCGGGGTAATCGCGCTGCTCGTTGATTGCCTGCTCCAGCGACACGGCCAGGCCGCGTTCGATGGTCTGCTTGGAGGCGCGGATCGACATCGGCGAGTTCTTGCAGATGGTCTCGGCCCAGCGCACGGCAGCGGCGAGCGCTTCGCCCTGCGGCACGACCTCGTTGACGAAGCCGAGCTCGTGGCCTTCCTTGGCGCTGACGTGACGCGCGGTGAGGATCATGCCCATCGCGCGCTTCAGCCCGATCTGCCGCGGCAATCGGTGCAGGCCGCCGGCGAGCGCGGCGAGACCGACGCGCGGTTCCGGCAGCGCGAAGGTCGCGTTCTCGGCGGCAATGATGAGGTCGCACGCGAGTGCGATCTCAAAGCCTCCGCCCATCGCCACGCCATTGACCGCGGCGATGATCGGCTTGTCGCAGTCGAATCGCGAGGTCAATCCACCGAAGCCGCCCTTGTCCCAGCCGCGCTTGCCGCCGGCCGCCTGCCATTTCAAATCGTTGCCGGCGCAGAACGCCTTGTCGCCGGCACCGGTGACGATCGCGACCCATTGCTCGGGATCGGCGGAAAAGTCGTCGAACACCTTGTTGAGCTCGAAATGCGCGTCGATATGCAGCGCGTTGTACACCTCGGGGCGCGACAGCGTTACGATCGTGATCGGGCCCTTGCGTTCCACCTTCGAGAATTTCAGATCCATATTCGCTCCCGCTGATTTTCTGTGGCGAAGAATATTGGCCGCGATATTAGCGCCGGCTTGGGGTTTGATGCCACTCAATTACGCAAGCAAGGCGCGCATGCCAAGCGCGACGTGATTGCTTGACTTGAGCGCCGTCTTCTCACCTTAATCGACGAAGCAGGAGCGCGCAGCGCCTAAACGCAAAACGACAATCAACGATATCTCCGGGAGAGACTGCCTTGGATTTCAACCTGCCGGCCGACCTCGTCGCCTATCTCGCCGAACTCGATTCCTTCATCGCGCGCGAGATCAAGCCGCTGGAGGAGGCTGACGACAACATCCGATTCTTCGACCACCGCCGCGAATGGGCGCGCACCGATTTCGACAATGGCGGCCTGCCGCGGCACGAATGGGAGGCGCTGCTGCGCAAAGCAAAGGACCGCGCCGATGCCGCGGGCCATCTACGCTTCGCGATCCCGAAACGCTATGGCGGCAAGGACGGCTCCAACCTCTGGATGGCCGTGATCCGCGAGCATTTTGCCTCCAAGGGTCTAGGCCTGCACAACGACCTGCAGAATGAGCATTCGATCGTCGGCAATTTCCCTGTCGTCACCATGCTGGACCGCTACGGCAGCGACGCGCAAAAGGCGATGATCGACGGCTCGATCACTGGCAAGTACCGCATCACCTTCGGCCTCACCGAGCCCGACCACGGTTCCGATGCGACGCATATGGAGACCAAGGCGGAGCCTGCGACCCGAGACAACGTCAAGGGTTGGCTGATCAACGGCGAGAAGATGTGGACCACGGGCATGCATGTCGCGACCCACTGCGCGCTGTTTGCGCGCACGTCAGGCAATGATGGCGACGCGCGCGGCATCACCTGCTTCCTGGTGCCGGCGAAATCGGAAGGCGTGAAGGTCGAGCAATATATGTGGACCTTCAACATGCCGACCGATCATCCCCGTGTCAGCTTTACGGACGTGTTCGTGCCTGAGGATGCGCTGTTCGGCGAAGTCGGCCGCGGGCTGTCGCTGGCGCAGTGCTTCGTGCACGAGAACCGCATCCGCCAGGCCGCGAGCTCGCTGGGCGCCGCCGTCTACTGCATCAACGAAAGCGTCAACTATGCGCGGGAGCGAAAGCCGTTCGGCAAGGCGCTGGCCGAGAACCAGGCCATCCAGTGGCCGCTGGTCGAACTCGCCACGCAAGCGGAGATGCTGCGTCTCTTGATCCGCAAGACCGCCTGGGAAATGGACCAGCTCACCCAGGCGCAGGTCGAGCACACGCTCTCCGACAAGGTCTCGATGTGCAACTACTGGGCAAACCGCCTGTGCTGCGAGGCCGCCGACCGCGCCATGCAAGTCCACGGCGGCATGGGCTATTCACGCCACAAGCCGTTCGAGCACATCTACCGCCACCACCGCCGCTACCGCATCACGGAAGGCAGCGAGGAAATCCAGAAGCGCAAGGTGGCGGGCTTCCTGTTCGGCTATATGGGAGCGGGGAAGCGCTAGCCCCGCACTCCACTGTCGTCCTCGCGAAGGCGGGGACCCATAACCACAAGTGGATGTGATAAGCAAAGCTGTAACTGCTTGCTCGCGCCACAACGCCGCCCTGTGGTTATGGGTCCCGGGTCACGCTTCGCTTGCCCGGGGACGACGGCCACCGCGCGGGTCACCCCCGCGCCGCGCGATCCTTCTCGTTCTGCGCCTTGATCGAGTCGCGGGCCTGGGTCCAGTCGTCGTCGCTCCATTCGCGGAGCTGATAGAAATTGCCGCCCATGGCGAGCGCCTGGGCGCCGTCCATTGCGATGGTCTCGCCGTTGATCCAGTCGCAACCGCCGGAGATCAGGAACACGGCGAGGTTCTGCAATTCCTCCATGGTGCCGACGCGGCCCATCGGGTTCATCGCTTTGGTCCGCGCGCCGGCTTCGTCGCCCGGCTTGATGCGCTTGCTCATGCCTTCGGTCGGGATCTCGCCGGGCGCGATGGTGTTGAGGCGGATGCCGTGTTTGCCCCATTCGATCGCAAGCGACATGGTCATGGCGTGGATCGCGGACTTGCTCATCGCCGACGGCACCACATAGGGCGAGCCGTTGCGCACCCAAGTGACGCTGATCGACACCACATTGCCGCGCTGCTTGCCGGCGATCCAGCGTCGCCCGACCGCATGGGTGACGTAGAACGTGCCGTGCATCACGATATTGGCGACCGCATCGAAGCCGCGCGGCGAGAGCTCTTCGGAGCGCGAGATGAAATTGCCGGCGGCGTTGTTGATGAGGTCGGTGAGGGGGCCGCTGGTCGTCCAGATCGCCTCGACCATCTCGTCGACGGCCAGTGCATTGCGGATATCGACGCCGTGGCTGACCACGCGCCCGCCATACTGGTCCATCAACTCGGTCGCGGTCTCGTCGCAGACGATCTTGCGGCGGCCGCAGATATGCACTTCGGCCCCCAACTGCAGGAATTTGGCGGCCATGGACTTGCCGAGACCGGTACCACCCCCGGTCACGAGGATACGCCGTCCGGCGAGAAGCTGATCTGTGAACATGGTTTCCACCCAAAGGGGATTGTCAGTTAATTGGTCGATTGACTAAAACCGGCAACGGCCCTTCTGTAAAGCGCCATCAAGAACAGCGGAGGACAATTCCATGGAGCAACGCGTCACGATCTCGGTTTCCGACGGGATCGCCGATGTCCGGCTGGTGCGCGCGGACAAGATGAATGCGCTGGATGCCCCGATGTTCGAGGCGCTGGTGGCCGCGACCGAGCGCCTTTCGACCGAAAAAGGCGTCCGGGTGGTAGTATTGTCCGGGGAGGGGCGGGCGTTCTGTGCCGGCCTCGACATGGGACGTTTCGCCGCGATGAAGGAGAAGGGCGGCAACGGGATCGCCGGCGGCGAAACGCGCGACCTGACCGTCCGGACCCACGGCGAGGCCAATTTCCCGCAACAGGCGGTGTGGGGCTGGCGGCAGCTCCCGGTGCCGGTCATCGCCGCGGTTCACGGCGTCGCCTTCGGCGGCGGCTTCCAGCTCGCGCTCGGCGCCGACATGCGGTTCCTCAGCGCTGATGCGCGGATGTCGATCATGGAGATCAAATGGGGCCTGGTGCCCGACATGGCGGGCACGCCGATCCTCGCCACGCTGGTGCGCGACGACATCTTGCGCGAGCTCACCTATACGGGGCGCATCTTCTCGGCCCAGGAGGCGCTGAGCTATGGACTTGCGACCCGGGTGTGCGACGATCCGCGCGCCGCGGCCTTCGATGTCGCGCGTGAGATCGCCGGCAAGAGCCCGGATGCGGTCCGCGCGGCCAAGCGCCTGCTGAACAAACTGTCGGTCGATCCGGGTCCTGCGCTACTCGCCGAGTCCGTCGAGCAGCAGAAGCTGCTGGGCAGCCCGAACCAGACGGAAGCGGTCCGGGCCAACATCGACAAGCGCCCGCCGCGCTTTGTGGATGCGTGAGCCGCCACGCACCGCCCTCATCCCGAGGAGCCGCGCAAGCGGCGTCTCGAGGGATGGGCCCGCGGGTGGGACATCCGGGGCCTCATGGTTCGAGACGGCGCTGCGCGCCTCCTCACCATGAGGGGTCATCGTCGGAGCAAGTCGACACAAGCACGCAGCAAAGAACAATAACAATGAGCGAAACCTCCCAACTCTTCCTCGGTATCATCAGCGGCGATCGCAGGCGGACGCATCAGGAGGTCGCCGAGCGCACTGAGCGCATCGCCAGCGGCCTGCGGAAGCTCGGCGTTCGCGAGGGCGACAGCGTGTGCATGTTGATGCGCAACGACATCGCCTTCATCGAGGCCGCCTATGCCGCGATGCGGCTCGGGGCCTATGGCGTGCCGATCAACTGGCACTTCAAGCCGGAAGAGATCAATTACGTGCTGACCGACTCCGGCACGAAGGTCCTGATTGCGCATGCCGATATGCTGCATCCGCTGCGGGATGCCATTCCCGCCGGCGTCACCGTGCTGAGCGTGCCGACGCCGCCGGAAATCCTCGCCAACTACAAGATCAATCCCGATCATCTCGGCGTGCCGGATTTCGCTGTTGATTTCGAGCCTTGGCTCGCGAAACACCCACGCTATGACGGCCCGGTGGTGCCGCAGCCGCAGAACATGATCTACACCTCGGGCACAACAGGCCATCCCAAGGGCGTCCGCCGCTTCGCGCCGACACCGGAGCAGGCGGCCAATGCGGAAGCGATGCGCGCCATGATCTATGGCCTCAGGCCTGGCGTCCGCGCGCTCCTGCCGGGCCCGCTCTATCATTCCGCGCCGAATTCCTTCGGCCTCCGTTCCGGTCGGCTCGGCGGCGCGCTGCTGATGATGCCGCGCTTCGATGCGGAAGATTTCCTGGCTCTGGTCGAGGAGCAGCGGGTCGACACCGTCTTCATGGTGCCGACCATGTTCATCCGCCTGATGAAGCTGCCCGAGAAGGTGCGCAGGAAATATGACGTATCCTCGCTGCGCCATGTCATCCATGCCGCGGCGCCCTGTCCGGCCGATATCAAGCGCGCGATGATCGAGTGGTGGGGGCCGGTGATCTACGAGTTCTACGGCTCGACCGAATCAGGTGCGGTGACATTCGCGAATTCCGAGGACGCGCTGAACAAGCCCGGCACCGTCGGCAAGATCTCGCCCGGTGCCGAGCTGCGCTTCATCGGCGAGGACGGAAAGGTGCTGCCGCCGGGCGAGATCGGCGAGATCTATTCGCGCATCGCGGGCAATCCGGACTTCACCTACCACAACAAGCCGGACAAGCGCGTCGAGATCGACCGCGACGGGTTCGTCACATCAGGCGATGTCGGCTATATCGACGAGGACGGTTACGTCTTCATCTGTGACCGCAAGCGCGACATGGTGATCTCGGGCGGGGTCAACATCTATCCGGCGGAGATCGAGGCGGTGCTGCATGCCGTTCCCGGTGTGCATGATTGCGCGGTGTTCGGCATCCCCGATGCCGAATTCGGCGAAGCGCTGATGGCGGTGGTCGAGCCGCAAGCAGGGGCCAAGCTGGACGTCGCCTCGGTTCGCGCCCAGCTCAAGGCGTCGCTCGCCGATTACAAGGTGCCCAAGCACATCGAAATCGCGACCAACCTGCCGCGCGAGGATTCCGGAAAGATCTTCAAGCGCCGCCTCCGCGATCCCTATTGGGAACAGGCAGGCAGGAGGATTTGACTTTCCGTCGTCCCGGGCTTGACCCTCCCGACCCTCATGGTGAGGAGGCGCGCAGCGCCGTCTGGAACCATGAGGCCACGATCGTACCCGCGGCCCATCCTTCGAGACGCCGCTTACGCGGCTCCTCAGGATGAGGATGGAGATGGGGCGGGCGGCGCAACATCTCGTGTGCGCCGCCCCCAACTTCGTCTTGCGCTGCGGCAAAAAAGTTGCACACTCCGCACCTGCCGGGCAGTTGCTGGAGCGATCAGCCAATGTCTCCCCAGACCACGTCTTCCGAGACCGATGTCCGCGCCAATCGCGCTGAGGACAGCCAGGCGATCGAGGAGGATGCGCGACTGCGCAATGACATCCGTCTGCTCGGGCGCGTCCTCGGCGACACCGTGCGCGACCAGGAGGGCGCCGACGTCTTCGACCTGGTGGAACGCATCCGGCAGACCTCGATCCGGTTCCATCGGGATGAAGACCGGCAGGCGCGGGGGGAACTGGAAACCATCCTCGACAGCATGTCGATCTCGGAAACGGTGCGGATCGTCCGCGCCTTCAGCTATTTCTCCCACCTCGCCAACATCGCCGAGGACCAGAACAACATCCGCCAGATGCGGGGGCGGGGGTCCGGCGCGCCGCGCCCGAGCCTGCTGACGCAGACCCTGCACCATGCGCAGCAGGCCGGCTTCAGCCCGGACGATTTGCGCCGCTTCTTCAAGGGCGCCCTGGTCAGCCCGGTCCTGACGGCGCATCCGACCGAGGTCCGGCGCAAGAGCACGATGGATCGCGAGATGGAGGTCGCGGGCCTGCTCGACCGGCGCGAGCGGTTGCAGATGACGCCGGAAGAGAGCGAGGCCAGCGACGAGCAGCTTCGCCGCGCCGTGGTGACGCTATGGCAGACCAATCTGTTGCGCCGGACCAAGCTTACGGTGCTGGACGAGGTCACCAACGGATTGTCGTTCTACGACTACACGTTCCTCCACGAGGTGCCGCGGCTGCATTGCGCGCTGGAGGACCGGCTCAACAAGGAAGGCGGCGAGCCCGGCGAACTCGCATCCTTCCTGAGGATGGGAAGCTGGATCGGCGGCGACCGCGACGGCAACCCGTTCGTCACCGCCGACGTCATGCGCGGCACGCTGCGGCTGCAGTCGAGCCGGATATTGAGCTTCTATCTGGAAGAGCTGCACGTACTCGGCGCCGAATTGTCGTTGGCCAAGAACCTCGCCGATGTTTCGGACGAACTGCGCGTGCTCGCGGAGCGCTCGCCCGATCCTTCGCCGCACCGGAGCGGCGAGCCGTATCGGCTGGCGGTATCCGGCATCTACGCCCGGCTGACCGCGACCGCCGAGAAGCTGCAGGTCGAGATCACGCGGCGGCCGGTCGGCAAGGCCGAGCCCTACACCAACGTCAACGAGCTCAAGGCCGATCTCGACGTGCTCGACCGTTCGCTGATCGCAAACAACTCCGCCGTCATCGCGCGCGGACGCTTGCGGCTGCTGCGGCGCGCGGTGGATTGCTTCGGTTTCCATCTCGCCCGCCTCGACATCAGGCAAAACTCCGCGGTGCATGAGCGCACCGTCGCCGAACTGCTCGATACCGCGATCCGCGGCATGTCCTACATGGCGCTCAGCGAGGACGCCCGCATCAACCTGTTGCTCGGCGAGCTTCGCAGCGCCCGGCCGCTGTCGTCGCCCTTCGTGAAATACAGCGAGGAGACGCAGGGCGAACTCGCGGTGTTCCGGGCCGCCGCCGAAGCGCATGCGACCTTCGGCACGGAGGCGATTTCCCAATGCATCATCTCGATGTGCAAAGGTATGTCCGACATGCTTGAGGTCGCCGTGCTGCTGAAGGAGGTCGGGCTCATCAACCCCTCCGGCCGCAGCGCCATCAACATCGTGCCGCTGTTCGAGACCATCGAGGATCTGCAGGCCTCCAGCGGCATCATGGACCGCATGCTGGCGCTGCACGATTATCGCCGATTGGTGGACAGCCGCGGCGGCGTGCAGGAGGTGATGCTCGGCTATTCCGACAGCAACAAGGACGGCGGGTTCGTCACTTCCGGCTGGGAGCTCTACAAGGCGGAAATCGGCCTCGTCGAGGCATTTGAGCGCCATCACGTGCGCCTGCGTCTGTTCCATGGCCGCGGCGGCTCGGTCGGCCGCGGCGGCGGCCCGAGCTATGACGCCATCATCGCCCAACCCGGCGGCGCCGTGAACGGCCAGATCCGCATCACCGAGCAGGGCGAGATCATCTCCAGCAAATATTCCAACGCCGAAGTCGGCCGCAACAATCTGGAGATCCTTGCCGCCGCGACGCTCGAGACCAGCCTGCTGCAGCCCAGGCAAAGCGCGCCGCGCGCCGAATATCTGAAGGCGATGGAGCAGCTTTCGGCGCTTGCCTTCAAGGCCTACCGCGGTCTGGTCTACGAGACCGACGGCTTTGCCGATTATTTCTGGGGCTCGACGGTCATCAACGAGATCGCGACGCTCAACATCGGCAGCCGACCGGCGTCGCGCAAGAAGACCCGCGAGATCGAGGACCTCCGCGCCATTCCCTGGGTGTTCTCCTGGGCGCAGTGCCGGCTGATGCTGCCGGGCTGGTATGGCTTCGGCAGCGCGGTCGAGGCCTGGATCGCGGAGCATCCGGAGCAGGGCATGCCATTCCTGCAGGAGCTCTACCGGGAGTGGCCGTTCTTCCGCACGCTGCTCTCCAACATGGACATGGTGCTGGCAAAGAGCTCGATCGCGATCGCCTCGCGCTACGCCGAGCTGGTGCCGGATGCGGAATTGCGCGAGAAGATTTTCGGCCGCATCCGCCGCGAATGGCATCTCTCGATCGAGACGCTATTGGACATCATGGGGCATGAGCGGCTGTTGCAGGGCAACCCGCTGCTCGACCGTTCGATCCGCAACCGCTTCCCCTATCTCGACCCGCTCAACCACGTACAGGTGGAGCTGTTGAAGGAGCATCGCGCGCAGAACCCGGACGAGCAGGTGCTGCGCGGCATCCAGCTCACGATCAACGGGATATCCGCGGGGTTGAGGAATAGCGGGTAGGGAAGGGCGAATAGCGAATGGCGAGTAGCGAATAGACGTCTCCTATTCGCTATTCGCCACTCCCTATTCGCCGACTGCGTCAGCAGTTATGCGCGCCTTGCGTCTCCACATAGACCGCATAGAGCGACTGGCTCGCGGTCATGAACAGGCGGTTGCGCTTCTTGCCGCCGAAGCAGACGTTGGCGCAGGTCTCCGGCAGCAGGATCTGGCCGATGCGAGTGCCGTCGGGCGCGAACACCTGCACACCGTCATAGCCCGGACCGACCCAGCCGGCGCCGACCCAGATGTTGCCGTCGATGTCGACCCGCAGGCCGTCGGGGAAGCCTGACTTGCCGTCGAGCTTCATGTCGATCAATTGCTTCGGATTGGACAGCTTGTCGCCATTGATGTCGTAGCTCCAGACCACGTTGTTGGCATTCGGATAGTGCGTGATGCCGGTATCGCAGACATAGAGCTTCTTGTAGTCATGGCTGAAGGCGATGCCGTTCGGCTTGAACGGCTCGTCGGCAACCTTGGTGATCTGACCGGACTGGCCGTCGACCCGGTACACCGCCTCCTTCTGGTAGGGCTGCACCGAATTGGTGTTGGCGCGCTGCCCCTCATAGATCGAGATCGCGCCATAGCCGGGATCGGTGAACCAGATCGACTTGTCGTTGGGGTGGGCCACCATGTCGTTCGGCCCGTTCAGCGGCTTGCCGTTGGCTTCCTGGGCCAGCACCGTCACCGTGCCGTTGTGCTCGAAACGCACCAGCCGCGTGCGTTCGGCCGAAATCTGCCGTCCCTCGAAATCGAAGGAGTTGCCGTTGGCCTCGTTCGACGGTTTGCGGAATTGCTCGGAGATGTGGCCGTCGTCGTCGAGATAGCGAAGCTGCCGGTTGGCGGGGATGTCGCTCCAGACCAGATATTGCCCCTGCGCGTTCCAGGCGGGCCCCTCGGCCCACAGGCAGCCCGTATAGAGACGCTTGATCGCGGTGTTGCCGACCTTGGCTTTGAAGCGCTTCGGATCGATCACGACGATATCAGGGTCGGGATAGCGCTGCGGCTCCGCATTGCGACCGAAATCGCGGGCGAAGGCTTCCGGCGCCACCGCCGCAGTTGCAGCAATCGCCGTTGCACTGCGCAAAAGCGTCCGGCGGTCGAGCCCGATCGAGCCGCCGTCCTGCAGGTTGGGTGAATTGTTTGGATTGTTCATGACTTCCTCCCAGGCTTTTTTGTTGTTGGGAAGGAACTCATGCGCCCGCAATCCGGCATAATGCGGGCAGCCGTGATGGATCAACCAGAGATAGGCGTCGTCCCGGCAGCGAGCCGGGACGACGTTGTCATGAAAGTATCAGCGTAGGCGGCGGCCGGTAGGGTGGGCAAAGCGAAGCGTGCCCACCATCTAACGGCGTGCTCGGAATGGTGGGCACGCTTCGCTTTGCCCACCCTACGTCTTACCCAAGCTTCAGATCGGGTCCCAGCCGAAGATGTCGGCGGAGCGGTCGAGGTTGTAGAACGAGCCCTTGAGCGCCGGCATGCCGTGTTCGGCGATGGTCTGCGGCGTCCAGCCTTCGCCGCGGTGCACCGAGCGCAGCGGCCGCGACTGGCCCATCAGGAAGATCTCGTTCATGCGGACCGCAAAGATCTGCCCGGTGACCTCCTTGGCGGCGTCGCTGAGCAAATAGGCGCAGACCGGTGCGACCTTCTCCGGCCCCATCTGCTTCATCCTCTCCACGCGCGCCTTCTCGGCGTCGGTCTCGGTTGGAATGGTGCCGATCATGCGGGTCCAGGCGAACGGGGAGACGCAGTTGGAGCGCACGTTGAAGCGGCTCATGTCGAGCGCGATCGACTTCGACAGGCCGACGATACCGAGCTTGGCGGCGGCGTAGTTGGCCTGGCCAAAATTGCCGATCAGGCCCGAGGTTGAGGTGAAGTGCACGAAGGAGCCGCTCTCCTGCTCGCGGAACAGCCGCGCCGCGGCGTGGCTGACGTAGAAAGAGCCCATCAGATGGACCTTGATGACGGCCTCGAACGCTTCCACGCTCATGCGGTGGAAGATCATGTCGCGCAGGATGCCGGCATTGTTGACGACGCCGTCGAGCCGGCCGAAATGATCGGTCGCGGTCTTCACGATCTTGCTGGCCGGGATCGCTTCCGCAACCGACTCGAAATTGGCGACCGCGGTGCCACCGCGCTTCTTGATTTCCTCGACCACCTCCTCGGCTGGGGCGGCGCTCGATCCCGCGCCGTCGGACGTGCCGCCGGGATCGTTGACCACGACCTTGGCGCCTTCAGCGGCGCAGAGCAGCGCGATCTCGCGCCCGATGCCCCGGCCCGCGCCGGTGACGATGATGACCTTGTCCTGCAGTGATTTTGTCATGTGGGTTCTCCGCTCTCTGTTTCGCTTCAAGCCGTCATTCCGGGGCGCGCGAAGCGCGAACCCGGAATCCATTTTGCCGCGCGATGGATTCCGGGCCTGCGCCTATCGGCGCATCCCGGAATGACGGGCTGTTACTTCTCGTTCGTGAAGATGATCGTGCCTGATGCCGCGAACATGCCGCCGACGCCATGGCAGACCGAGATCTTCGCGTCCTTGACCTGCGCCGGCGCAATCCCGCGCATCTGGCGCACGCTCTCCTGCAGCGCGTACATGCCGTACATGCCCGAATGCATGTAGGAGAGGCCGCCGCCATTGGTGTTGAGTGGCAGCTTGCCGCCGGGGCGCGTGTTGCCGTCCGCGATGAACTTGCCGGTCTCCTCGTGCGGCATGAAGCCGAGATCGCCGAGGCCAAAGAGCGGCAGGTGCGCAAAGGCGTCGTAGATCATGAGATGGTCGACGTCCTTGTGGGTGATGCCGGCCTCCCTGAAGGCGAGGGGGCCTGCGACCTTGAAGGCGCGCGAGGAGTTGAAGGTCTCCATCTGGCTGACCATCGGCGTTTCCACGCTCTCGCCGGTGCCGAGGATGTAGACCGGCTTCTGCGGGAAATCCTTGGCCCGATCGGCTGATGTCAGGATGAGCGCGCCGCCGCCATCGGTGACGAGGCAGCACTGCAGGAGGCGGAACGGATAGGCGATCATCCGCGAGTTCAGGACGTCGGCAACCGTGATCGGGTCCTTCATGGTCGCGCGCGGATTCTTCGCGGCCCATTCGCGCTGCACGACGGCGACCATGGCGATCTGCTCATGGGTGATGCCGTAGGTCTTCATGAAGCGCAGTACCGGGATCGGGAACATGCTCGGCGGCCCGTACACGCCGAACGGCGCCTCGAACTGGCCGTTGAGGCTGTCCGGCGGCGTGGAGCGCGGCTGCTTGCCGATCATCGACTTGCCGCTCTCGGCGTGCGTGATCAGCACGGTCTTGCACAGGCCGGCCTCGATCGCGGCCGCGGCATGGCGGACATGCAGCATGAACGAGCAGCCGCCGACCGAGGTGCCGTCGACCCAGGTCGGCTTGATGCCGAGATAGTGGCAGACCTGCTGTGGCGTCTCGACCGCGGTGGCGAAACCGTCGATGTCGGACAGCTTCAGCCCCGCATCGGCGATGGCATTGAGCGCCGCATCCGCGTGCAACTGGAGCTGCGACATATTGGGGATGACGCCGAGCTCGGTGGTCTCGGCCGCGCCGACGACGGCAACCTGGTTCCTGCGCATCTCTTTAACCCTTCGCCGGACGGAACAAAGGAAGCGTGATCTTGTCGTCGAGCTTCTCGAACGCGACTTCCAGCTTCATGTCGAGCTCGAGCGCTTCCGGCGTCTGCGGGCAGTCGATGATGTTGCTCATCATGCGCGGGCCCTCATCGAGTTCGACCACCGCAATGGCGTAAGGCGGCGTGAAGCCGGGCGCGGCGGGACGGTGGTTGATGACGTAGCTGTAGAGCTTGCCCTTGCCGCTTGCCTTGAACATGCTGACCTTGCGCGAGGCGCAGGACGGGCAGAACGGGCGCGGCGGGAAATAGACATGCGAGCAGGCGTCGCAGCGCTGCAGGCGCAATTCGCCGACCTGCGTGCCATCCCAGAAATGCTGGGTTTCCGGCGTCGGTTTCGGTTTTGCGCGTGCAGCTTCGGCCATTCGGCATCCTCCCTGGATCAGGCCGTCAGGCCTCGTTCAAAAACGTGATGCGACAATTGACTATCGGTCGTCAACGGTCCAGCGTTTGCAATCGCATGGCGGTATTCCGAAGACGACAGCGCGCTTGTATGCCAGCCTGTCTCAGGCAATAGTCCGCCACGCGGCAAATCTGCCGCGCCGCGCCTCAAACAACGTTCGACGCCAGAAGAGACCTGAAATCGAAAGCCATGCCTGACAATCCGACCCTTGCCTCACTCGCCGCAGACCTCGAGAGCGGCCGCCTCACGGCCCGCCAACTGGTTGAGCAGTGCCTCGCCAAGATCGCCGATCCCGCGGGCGAGGGGCAGCGCGCCTTCATCCACGTCGACAAGGAGGCCGCGCTCGAGGCTGCCGATGCGATGGACCGCCTGCGCAAGGCGCATGCGGCGCCGTCGCCCTTTGCCGGCATTCCCGTCTCGATCAAGGACCTCTTCGACATCAAGGGGCAGGTGACCCGCGCCGGCTCCCGCGCGCTGGAGGATTCCGCGCCGGCGGAAGCCGACGCGCCCGTGGTGGCGCGGCTTCGCGCGGCCGGCTTCGTCGTGATCGGCCGCACCAACATGACCGAGTTCGCCTATTCCGGCATCGGCATCAATCCGCATTACGGCACACCGAAGAGCGCTTACAACCGCAGTGTCGGCCATGTGCCCGGCGGCTCGTCGTCGGGGGCGGCGGTATCGATCGCCGATGGCATGGCCTTTGGTGCGCTCGGCACCGACACCGGCGGCTCCTGCCGGATCCCCGCGGCCTTCAACGGCATCGTCGGCTACAAGCCGACGCAGCGGCGCATCCCGCTCGATGGCGGTGTGCCGCTGTCGTTCTCGCTCGACAGCTACGGGCCGCTTGCCAATTCCGTCGCCTGCTGCGCAACGCTCGATGCCGTGCTCGCGAGCGAGCCGGTGACGCCGCTGCAGCCGCGGCCGGTGAAAGGTCTGCGGTTCGCGGTGCCGACCACGGTTGCGCTCGATGATCTTGATGAGGCCGTGGCAAAGACGTTCGACCGAGCGCTCGCGGCGCTGTCGAAGGCGGGCGCGCTGATCGAGAAGATCGAGGTGCCGGAGTTCCTCGATGTCGGCATCATGAACGCCAAGGGCGGCTTTGCGGCTTCCGAGAGCTATGCCTGGCATCGCTATCTGCTCGCCAGCAAGGGCGACATCTATGACCCCCGCGTCGCCACGCGCATCATGCGCGGCGAGGGATATCTGGCCGCCGACTACATCGATCTGCTCAATGCGCGAAAATCCTTCATCGCACGCACCGAGAAGCGCATCGCGCCCTATGATGCGCTGCTGCTGCCGACCACGGCCAATGCGCCGCCGAAGATCGCCGACCTCGATGACGACAAGGCGTTCACCGCGGAGAATCTGCGCGCGTTGCGTAACTGCACGTTGATCAACGTGCTCGACGGCTGCGCCATCTCGTTGCCGGCCCATCGTGAAGATGATGTGCCGGTAGGTCTGATGGTCGCCGCCGCAGGCGGATCGGATCGCCGCATCTTCGAGATCGCGGCCGCAATGGAGACCATCATCCGTGTATGACCTCGCTTTCACCATCGACGACAAGGGCATGGCGACGCCACTGACGCTCGCCATCGACCAGGCCGTGATCGCCGGCTGGACCGGTCGCGATCCGGTGGCGCGCGACAAGCATATCGCCGAGCTAGAGGCGATCGGCATTGCGCGGCCGGCGACGACGCCGATCTATTACCGCTGCTCGGCGCGGCGGCTGACCACCGAGGACACGATCGAAGTCTGCGGCGAGGATTCCAGCGGCGAGGTCGAGTTCGTCTTGATCGGCTGGCAGGGCCGCATCTTCGTCGGCTGCGGCTCCGATCACACCGACCGCAAGGTCGAGGGCTACAGCGTCACGGTTTCAAAACAGATGTGCGACAAGCCGATCGCCTCCGAACTCTGGGAGCTCGAAGACGTCATCGACCACTGGGACCAGATGATCCTGCGCTCCTGGGCGTGGATCGATGGCGAGCGCGTGCTCTACCAGGAAGGCACGCTCGACGGCATGCTGCCGGTGAAGGAACTGATCGCCCGCGGTTTCGGTGACAAGGGCCTGCCCGACGGCTGCGCCATGTTCGGCGGCACTTTCGCCGCCAAGGGCGGCATCCGCCCGGCGAGCCGGTTCGAGTTCGAGCTGGAGGACCCGGTGCTGAAGCGAACGATCCGCCATGCGTATGACGTGATCACACTGCCGGTTTTGGGGTAGGTAGTCGCCCCATCGTCATTGCGAGCGTTGCGAAGCAATCCATCTCTCTCCGCCCGCTGCGGCATGGATTGCTTCGCTGCGCTCGCAATGACGCCGCAATATCGGAAATCGGGTGGTTGATTGTGCGCGGATCCGCCACCACCTCGGGACCAACGCGAGTGTTGTGGTTTGACCGCTGATTTATTCGATAACCTAGCCGACCTCCCCGCGCGCGAAGCGATCGCGGAAGGTGCGGTGATCCTGCGCGGATTTGCGCTTGCGGTTGAGCCCGAGCTGATCCCGGCCTTGCGCGAGATCGTCGCGCAGGCAGCGTTCCGCCGCATGTTCACGCCCGGTGGCTATCAGATGTCGGTGACGATGACCAATTGCGGCACGGTCGGCTGGGTCACCGATCGCAGCGGCTATCGCTACGACCGCATCGATCCGGAATCCGGAAAGCCGTGGCCGGCAATGCCGCCGGTGCTCGTGCGCCTGGCGCGCGAGGCGGCGGCGGAAGGCGGCTTTGACGGTTTTGCGCCGGATGCCTGCCTGGTCAATCGTTACGAATCGGGCGCAAGACTGTCGCTGCACCAGGACAAGGACGAGACGGATTTTGCCGCGCCGATCGTCTCGGTGTCGCTCGGCCTGCCCGCGATCTTTCTGTTCGGCGGCCCAAAGCGCAGCGACAAGACGGCTCGATATCGGCTGACGCATGGGGATGTCGTGGTGTGGGGCGGGCCGTCGCGATTGTTCTTCCACGGCGTCGCGCCGCTCGCCGACGGTGAGCACGCGGTGCTCGGCCGTCAGCGGATCAATCTCACCTTCCGCAAGACGCGATAGCTTCCCCCGTCATTCCGGGGCGCGCGTAGCGCGAGCCCGGAATCCATTTCACCGCGTTACCCGGTGGCGCCATGGATTCCGGGCCTGCGCCTTCGGCGCATCCCGGAATGACAGTGTCAGGGTTTGGCCGGATGAATAAACGCCCACGGGCTCACTTCCGAATCCGTCGGCACCTCGATCGCGATCACATAGGGCCCGCCGTCGGCCAGCGCCTTTTCCAGCGCGGGACGGAAATGATCGGGCGAGGTGACGCGCGCAGCTCCGGCACCAAAGGACTCCGCGAGCTTGACGAAATCCGGATTGACGAGGTCCGACGCCACCACGCGGCCGTCAAAGCGCTCGCGCTGGTCGCGCCGCACATTGCCATAGGAATTGTTGTTGAACACCAGCGTCACCACGCCGATGCGATACTGCACGGCGGTGGAAAGCTCTTGCACACCGAACATGAAACCGCCGTCGCCCGTGATCGCCACCACCGGCTTGTCGGGATTGGCGACTTTGGCGCCGAGCGCGGTCGGAAAGCCGGAGCCGAGTGTGCCCTGATAGCCCGAGGTGACGAAGGTGCGCGGCTCGTAGACGGGAAAGCCATACCAGGAGGCGAAACCGACCTGCGAGAGCTCGTCGGTGACGACAGCATTCGACGGCAGCACCTCGCGGAGAATCTTCAGGTAAGCCATCTGCGGCTGGATGCGCTGGATTTCGCGCGCGGCTGCCGCGGTTGCTTCGCGGATCGCGGCGCGCCGGCCGGTGCTCTTGCCAAAACCAGTTTTGCGTACGGCCGCCAGCAACTCGGCGGTGCCGGCCTTGGCATCGCTCACGATGGCGGCATCAGCCGTGAGCCGGCGCATCTCGACCGGATCGATGTCGATGCGGATCGATTTGATGCCGTCGGGCTGGTATGGCCAGCGGAATCCTGAGGCCGGCAATTCCATGCGGGTGCCGATCCCGATCATCAGATCGGTCGTCGGCCACAATTTGTAAGCGGCCGCCATGGTCAGCCCGAGCTCATGCGCATTGGAGACGATGCCGCGGCCGCTGCGGAAGGCGACGACGGGCGCATCGATCATTTCCGCAAGCTCGAGAATTTCCTCGCCCGCGTCGATCGCGCCGCTGCCGACAAAGATCATCGGTGTCTTGCTCGCCGCGATCAGAGCGGCCGCCGTCTTGATCCTGTCGGGGTCGGGCAGTGGCGCCGGAAACGGCCCGAACGGCTCTGATGGCGCGACTGCGGCACGCTGGGTGAAGACGTCCCAGGGCATCTCGAGCGACGCCGGTCCACGCCGGCCCGACAGCATTTCCTGGAATGCGCGCGACACCATCGCCGGCGCCGCATCGGGATATTCGATGCGATCGGCCCATTTCACGAAGGTACGCAGTGTCGCGAGCTGGTCCGGCATCTCATGCAGATGGCCGCGGCCCTTGCCGAGGAACGCGGTCGGCACCTGCCCGGTGAGGCAGAGCACCGGCTCGTTGCAGCCGAAGGCGGTGAGCAGCGCCGCGCTGGCGTTGAGCACGCCGGGGCCGGGCACCACGCTGAACACGCCCGGGCGGCCGCTCGAACGCGCATAGCCGAAGGCCATGTAGCCGCAGGCCTGCTCGTGCCGCGCGCCGATCACCTTGAGCTGCGCCTGATGGAAGGCGTCGAACAGGCCATAGATTTGCGCGCCGGGCAGGCCGAACACCGTGTCGACGCCCTGGGCGACGAGGCCGTTGACGATCACTTCGCCGCCGCTGGCTGAACTCATCTTGCTATCCATCTGCTTCTTATGCTTCGTCGACAACGGCGTTGCGCAACACGCCGACGCCTTCGGCCTCGATGCCGATCGCATAGGTGGCGAGACGAGGTGGAGACATCGGCTCGCTCAATCTGCAATCGTGACGTCGGCAACGAACAGTGGCTCGCGCACCGCCTGTCCGGCGAATGGCGACCCCTGCTCGAACCAGGAGCGTGGAGCGGGCGCGCCCCACAACGTCTGCCGCCGCGGGTCCTTCAGCGACCAACGCAGTGGCTCATGGTCGTGATCTCCCGTGAAATAGTCGCTGGTGTAAAGCTCGAGCCGATGGCCGTCGGGATCCCTGACATAGAGAAAGAACGCATTGGAAATGCCGTGGCGGCCGGGGCCGCGTTCCATGTTCTTCAGGAAGCCGCTCGACGCCATAACGTCGCAGAGATGCAGGACATTCATCGCCGTCGGCACCCAATAGGCGAAATGGTGCAGGCGAGGCCCCTTGCCGTTGGTGAAGGCAAGGTCGTGCACATTGCCCTTGCGATGCATCCATGCCGCGGCAATGCGTCCGTTCGGGCCGTCTTCCTCGCCATATTCGGTGAGACGAAAGCCGAGCCGTGCGTAGAACTCGATGCTGTCCTGCAGCTCGGCGGCAAAGACATTAAAGTGATCGAGCCGTTGCGGATGGCAACCCTTATAGAGGTCGTAGCGGCGGAGCAGGTGTGGGCGCTTGTCCATCGTCGCGTAGAGCTCAAGCTGGAAGCCGAATGGATCGGAGAACTGCAAGGTGCGGCCCTGGAACGGCTGATCCGAGAAGCGATAATCGACGCCGTGCTCGGAGAAGAACGCCGCCGCCTTGTCGAGGTCAGCATCATTGCCGACCTTGAAGCCGAGCCGGCTGCAGGCTGCTACAGGCGCCTTGCGCAGCACCAGCGAGTGATGCTGATGCTCTTCGGAGCCGCGCAGATAAACCGTCTTGTCGTCCGCGTCCTCGACATGTAGCCCAACGGTGGCCTCATAGAACGCGCGGCTGGCGGCGAGGTCGGTCACGTCGAGCACGACGTGGCTGCAGCGGATGATGTTGAACGGCGGATCAAAGACGTGCTGCGGAACAGGCATCGATGTTTCCCTGCTTGAGGTCGTCATTCCGGGGCAGCCCGCAGGGCTGAACCCGGAATCTCGAAATTCCGGGCTCGATGCTTCGCATCGCCCCGGAATGACGGCGTACTACACTCCCAGTTTCTGTATCTTATGCGTCCCGCGTGCCAGCGAGACGTGCTTGGTTTCCATGTAGAAGTCGAACGAATAATCGCCGCCGTCGCGGCCGATGCCTGACGATTTCATGCCGCCGAACGGCGTCGGCAGGTGCCGGACATTTTCCGAATTGAGCCAGATCATGCCGGCTTCGAGCGCATCCGCTACCCGCAGGGCACGCCCCATGTCACCGGTCCAGACATAGCCGGTGAGGCCATACTGCACGCCGTTGGCGATTTCGACCGCATCTGTCTCGTCGCCGAACGGGATGACGGTGAGGAACGGCCCGAACACCTCTTCCTGTGCTACCCGCATCTTGGAATGCGCAGCCGTAACGAGCGTCGGCTGCACATAATGTCCGCCGCCGGGACCGTCATGCGGCTTGCCGCCAACCGCGATCGTCGCGCCTTCCCGTCGCGCCACGTCGAAATAGGAGCAGACCTTCGCCAGATGCCGTTCATGGATAAGCGGTCCGATCTCGGTTGCGGGATCGAGGGGATGGCCGACCTTCAGCGCCTTGACCCGCGCGGTGAGCTTCTCGACGAATTTTTCCGCGATGCTCTCTTGCACCAGGAGACGGCTCGAGGAGGTGCAGCGCTCGCCGTTCAGCGAGTAGATCATGAACACGACGGCATCGAGCGCGCGCTCGAGATCGGCGTCCTCGAACACGATCACCGGATTCTTGCCGCCGAGTTCGAAATGCACGCGCTTCAGCGTCGGCGCGCCCTGGGCCATGATCGCGGACCCGGTCGCGCTCTCGCCGACAAAGCCGATCGCCTTGATCGCGGGATGCTCGGTCAGCGCCTTGCCGGCCTCCTCGCCGAAACCGTGCACGGTGTTGAGCACGCCGTCGGGCACGCCCGCCTGCTTCGCCAGCTTTGCCAGGAGATCGGCCGTCACCGGTGACCATTCCGCGGGCTTGTGCACCACCGTGCAGCCGGCGGCGAGCGCGGGCGCGATCTTCCAGGTCGACAGCATGAACGGCGTGTTCCACGGCGTGATCACGCCGACCGGACCGATCGGCACCCGCGTGGAGATGTTCCAGTGCTCTTCGCTCGGCATGTTGAGGCCGTCTCGCGCCTCGGCGCATTTGTCGGCGAAGAAGCGGAAATTCTCGGCCGCGCGGATCGCGGCTTTCGCCATGAAGCGATGGGCCTGTCCGGTGTCGATGCATTCGAGCACCGCGATATCGTCGGCATGATCCTCGATCGTATCGGCGACGCGATTGAGCAGCTTGCGCCGCATCGAGGCCGACATCTCGCGCCACGACTTGAAGGCGAGGGCGGCCGCGGTCGCTGCGCGATCGATGTCCTCGGCATTGCCGCGCGCCACCGTTGCCAGCACGGCGCCGTCGATCGGCGACTTCGTCTCAAATGTCTGGCCGGAGATCGATGGCACGACCTTGCCGTCGATCATGTGGCCGATTCCCTCCGCCTTAAGCTTCGCCAGCAGCGGCGCGGCGCGGTCGCGGTTGGCCTGGAATAATTCGGCCGATTTCGGCCTCGCTTTATCCATGGACAGTCTCCACCTTCAGCGCATCGTGGATATTGTTGCGCTTCCAGCTCGTCTCCTTGTCGTTGATCTGCATGTCGAACGACAGCGCGAATTTGCTGCTCGCGAATACCGGGTCGAGATAAGTCGATAGCGTCCTGAAGATATCTTCTCCCGCCTTCTTGCGGGTTGCGAGATCGCGGCCTTCGCCGAGCCGCAGCACCATGTCGAGAAAGCCGTAAACGTTTCGTCCGTCGGCGATCGCGTAGTGCTCGCATCTGATGGCGCGAACGCGGATGCCGCCGAGCGGGAAGATGCCGGTCTCGACCGCCGCCTTGCGCACGAGTTCGACGACTTCGCCCATGTCGAGGTGGGAATCCAGGTTGGCCGAATATTCGATGGTGAAATGCGGCATGGCGGATCACTCATGGTGCGCTGGAATGATTAACATGTTAAGTGTATCGGCGTAAATTGATTTGCGCTTTGTTGCGCCGCAAAAGATTGGCGATGGCACGGAAGAAATCATCATTGAACGGTTCGCGGCCGCGCGCGGCGGCAGAGACGAGGCGGCGTGGGCCGATGCGTGAATTTTCCCGCTCGTTGCCGATGTCGCTCTTGCGCGCGCGTGAGGCCGTGATGCGGCAGTTCCGTCCCTCCCTGCGCTATCACGGGCTGACCGAGCAGCAATGGCGCATCCTGCGCGCGCTGACGTCGGTGGAGGCGATCGAGGTCACCGATCTCGCGCGGCTCGCCTTCCTGCTCGGGCCGAGCCTGTCGCGCATCCTGCGTGACCTCGAGGCGCGCGGGCTGATCGAGCGCCGTTCGGCGGAGGCGGACCTGCGGCGCGCCGTGGTGTCGATCTCGCCGAAGGGATTGAAGCTGATCGAAGCGGTCGCGCCGACATCGGAAGCGATCTACGCCGCCATTACAAAACGTTACGGCGCGCGCAAGCTTGCTGAACTGCAGGCCATGCTGGGCGCGCTCGAAGAAAGCCTTGCCGGCTTTTCAGGCGCGGAAGAGGAAATGGCCGAGGTCGATCAGTAAATGCAAAATTTGCATGATGATATGTGCTGGGATGCATAGCTCGCCTTTCCTGCACATCGTTTGAGCACAAAGGAATTGGCAGGTTCGCGGAATTTGCCGGAATAGTCATGATCTCGTCGGCATTAATCCTTCTTGATGCGCGCGGATAACGATGCATCTCCATCGTTAGTCGAAAACACCGCAATATCAATTTACTCCGAGACGGAGAGTCCGTAAGTACGCATGCGGTTCGCGCCCCGTCGGGGATCGCCAACAGCAAGAAGGGCCGACGAAGAAGCCCGGCCTCAGGGAGAAACCAATGAAACTGACGAGACGCGATTTCGCGGCTGGTGTCGTCGCCGGCCTTGCCGCCCCCCACATCATCACGAGCGCGAGAGCGCAGGGCGCCACGATCAAGATCGGCATGTGCGCGCCTGTGACCGGTCCCGCCGCCGAATCCGGCCGCTACGCCATCCAGGGTGCGAAGCTTGCACTCGAAGCCGTCAACAAGGCTGGCGGCATCCTCGGCAAGCAGGCCGAGTTGATCATCGAAGACGATCAGACCACCAATCCCGGCATCGTGCTGGCATTCTCCAAGCTCGCTGCGCAATCCGACATCGTCGGTTTCCTTGGTTCGATCCGGTCGACCCAGGTGCACGCCATGGCGCCCGACGTGCTCAAGCTCGGCAAGCCCGTGATGATCGGGGGAACCGATCCGAACCTCACTCACATGGGCAATCAGTGGCTGTTCCGCTTCCGTCCGAATGACAGCTATTCCGGGCGCGTCATCGCCGAGTATGGGGTCAACACGCTCGGCAAGAAGAAATGGGCCGTGCTGCATTCGACCGACGCGTTCGGCACCGCAGGCGGCAAGGCCCTGACCGCTGCGTTGGAAAAGCTCGGCTGTGCGCCCGTGCTCGACCAGGGTTATGCCAACCAGAGTCAGGACTTCACCCCGGTCGTGCTCGCGATCAAGCAATCCGGCGCAGACATTCTTGGCTCCTACTTCACCTTCGAGAACGACCTCGGCATCTTTGCCCGGCAGTTGCGCCAGCTCGGCGTCAACATTCCCTGGGTCGGCTCGCCCTCGATCGTCAATATCACCGCGCTGAAACTCGCCGGGCCTGCGCTGTACAACACCTATGGTGTCGCGGACTACGCGGAAGATTCCAGCGAAGCCTCCAAGGCGTTCGGCAAGCTCTATCGTGATGCGGTCAAGGTCGCGCCGGATAACCAGAGCTCCTGGCCCTATGACGCGGTCACCGTGCTGTCGGCGGCGATCAACAAAGCCGGCTCGACCGACCCTGCAAAAATCCGTGAGGCGATCCTGTCGATCAAGAAATTCCCCGGCGCCGAAGGCGAGTATAATTTCGACCAGAACGGCGATGGTTTGCACGGCTACAACATCGTGAAAAACGAGAAGGGCAATATTGTCTTCGACAAGCACATTGAATTCAACGATTGACCACTTTTTCGGCCTCTTCGTTCTCCACGCAGAGGCCGAAAACCTTTCGGCGAATTCCTCAGCTCTCCTCCTAACCGAAGCTTGTCATGGATCTCGTCCTTCAACTGCTGTTTACCGGCATCGGCATCGGCGCCGTCTACGCGCTGGTCGCGCTCGGTTTCGTGCTGATCTTCCGCGCCACCAATGTGGTGAATTTCGCGCAAGGCGAATTCTCCATGGTCGCGGCCTATCTGATGGTGGTGTTCGCCGTCGATCTCGGCTGGCCCTACTGGCTGTCATTCCTGATCGCGCTCGGCGGCATGGCGCTGCTCGGCGTCATCTTCAATCTCGGCGTCTATTATCCGCTGCGCCACCGCACGTTCCTGCCGGTCATCATCGCCACCATCGGCGCCTCGATCCTGCTGTCGAATTCGGTGCTGGCGATCTACGGCCCGCAGCCGCAGGTGCTGCAGGGATGGTTCGAGACGCCCGGCATCCAGCTCGGCCCGGTCTATCTCGACAGCCAGTATCTGCTGATCATCGCGGTGACGATCGCGCTCGTGATCTTCAACTATTGGTTCTTCGAGAAGACGCTGCTCGGCAAGAAGCTGCAGGCGACCTCGCAGGACAAGGAAATGGCCTCGCTGCTCGGCATTTCCGTCTCGACCATGATCATGATCACCTTCATCTATTCCGCCGTGCTCGGCGGCTTGGCCGGCATCCTGGTCGCACCGGTGCTGTTCGTCTCGATCCAGATGGGCTCGACGATCGCGCTGAAGGCATTCGCGGCCACCATCATCGGCGGCTTCGGCGACGTCGCCGGCGCCATCATCGGCGGACTCGCGCTCGGCGTCATCGAGACTTTTGGCGCGGCCTACATCTCGGTTCCCTACAAGGACGGCTTCGCCTTCCTGGTCCTGGTCGCTTTCCTGATCTTCCGGCCGCAGGGCATCTTCGGCGAACGCGTGGCGGAGAAAGCATGAGCGCACCCAGCGACAACATGCCGATCCCGGCACCCGCGGTCCGCTCGAAACCGCTTGTGATCCGCCATCTGCCGTACTTCATCGGCGCGGCGATCCTGGTGGCGCTTGCCGCAGGATTGCGGTTCGACGGCTACATCCTCAACATCCTGCTGCAAGCGACGACGTTCTCGATTGCAGTGTTCGGCCTGTCGGTCGTGCTCGGCCTGTGCGGGCAGATCAATCTGGCGCAGGCGGCGTTCTTCGGGCTCGGCGCCTATGCGGTCGGCCTCGGAACGAACGACCTGCATCTCAGCTTCTGGCTGTGCCTTGTCGGTGGCTGCGTGGTCGCGCTGCTTGCCGGCGCGCTCCTGGGGATGTCGACCTTGCGGCTCGGCGGGCATTACCTCGCGATGGTGACGATCTCGTTCCAGCAGATCGTTACGCTTGTCATGATCAACGCGATCTGGCTGACGCATGGCCCCGACGGCGTCTCCAATATCCGCCGTCCCGAACTGTTCCAGACGTCGCAGAGCTATCTCGCCTTCTGCGTCGCCATGCTCGCGATCGTCGGCTATCTGGTCTGGCATCTCTCCGACACCAAGCTCGGCCGCGCAATGCGGGCCGTGCGCGACAACGAACTCGCGGCCGGCGTCAACGGCATCGACGTGTTCCGCACCAAGATCTACGCCTTCGCGCTCTGTGCGCTGCTCGGCGGCCTGGCGGGCGGCCTGTTTGCTGGCGGCTTCGCCTATGTCAGTCCCGATCAATTCTCGTTCGCGGAATCGATCGTGTTCCTGACGATGTCGTTGCTTGGCGGCGTCGCTTCGCCGATCGGCTCGGCGATCGGCACGGGGCTGCTGATCCTGATTCCGGAATGGCTGCGTTTCCTCAAGAGCGTGCCCGGGCTTTATCTGGCCATTTACGGCCTGTTCGTGATCCTGATCATTCGCTTCATGCCAGACGGCATCTGGGGCTTCGTCGCCGATGCCTTCAGCCGCTGGCGCGCGCACATCAAGGCGCCGCCTGTGGCGGCTGCGCTGCAGTTGAAGCCTGCGACCGTCGGCGGCGAGTTCGTGCTTGAGGTGACCAGCCTGTCGAAGCATTTCGGCGGCCTCAAAGCCGTCGATGGCGTCGACATCGCGGTGAGGCGCGGCGGCGTCCACGCGCTGATCGGGCCGAACGGCTCCGGCAAGACCACGACGCTCAACGTGCTCTCCGGCCTCTACGAGGCGACCTCGGGCAAGATCGTGCTCGACGGCACCGACATCACCCACATGCCGCCGCATCAGCGCACGGCCGCGGGACTCGGCCGCACCTTCCAGAACATCCGTCTGTTCCGTTCGATGACGGCGCTCGAGAATGTCGAGATCGGTGCCGAGCGGCCCGGCAACGCGATGATCGGGAAGGGCGAGGACGCGCTGACCGAGCGGGCGATGGAGGCGTTGACCTTCGTCGGCCTCGGCCACCGCGCCAACGAGCTGATCTCGAGTTTCTCCTACGGCCACCAGCGCCTGATCGAGATTGCGCGCGCGCTGGCCGCCAATCCGACGCTGTTGCTGCTGGACGAGCCGGCCGCGGGATTGAATTCGACCGAGAAGCTCGAACTGCATGAACTGCTCAAGCGCATCGCGGCGCAGGGCCTCACCATCCTCATCATCGATCACGACATGACGCTCGTCTCCGAAGCCGCCCAGCACATCACCGTGCTCAATTTCGGTCGCCGCATCGCGGACGGCGAATCCATGGCGGTGCTGCGCCATCCCGATGTCGTCTCCGCCTATCTCGGGAGCGAATGATGCCGCTGCTCGAAATCCGCAATCTCGTGGTCCGCTACGGCGAGATCGAGGCGCTGCGCGGCGTCACCATCGCCGTCGAGGCGGGGCAGGTGGTGACTTTGCTCGGCGCCAACGGCGCCGGCAAGTCCACCACGCTCCGCGCCATCTCGGGGCTCGCCAAGCCCACGTTCGGCGAAATCCTGTTCGACGGCGAGTCGATCGCCGGCCTTGGGCCGGAAGCGATCGTCCGGCTCGGCATCTCGCATGTGCCGGAGGGCAGGCGGGTGTTCCCGGGCCTCACGGTCAAGGAAAACATCATGCTCGGCGCGTCGAACCGGAAGGCTTCGTCCGCGCAGATCTCGCGCGAGACGGATGCGATGTTCGACCTGTTCCCGGACATTCGCGCCTTCGCCGATGCGCTGGGCTGGACGCTGTCCGGTGGCCAGTTGCAGATGGTCGCCGTCGCTCGTGGATTGATGGCGAAGCCGCGGCTGCTCTTGCTGGACGAGCCTTCGTTGGGACTGGCGCCCGTCATCGTGCAGGCGGTGTTCCGCATCATTTCGCAGATCAGGAAAGACACCACGGTCTTGCTTGTTGAGCAAAATGCGCGCATGGGACTTTCGGTCGCCGATCACGGCTTCGTCCTGGAAACGGGGCGGATCGTGCTCGGCGGCAAGCCCGACGAATTGTGGGGCAATGAGGCCATCGCCGCGGCCTATCTCGGCGGTCACGCCAAGGCCAGCGCTTAAAGAAGCATGATCCCGAGGAGCCGGTTTCCCGGATGGATCATGCTCCAAACCAAGGAGCGAGTGACATATCCATGGTGACGATCAAGGTCGATAATCTCATCAATTTTGTCGCTGAAGTCTTTTCCCACGCCGAATCCTCGCCCGAAGAAGCCCGTCGCATTGCAACATATTTGACGACCGCCAATCTCACCGGGCACGACAGCCACGGCGTGATCCGCGTACCCGTCTATATCCGCTGGAAGAAGATGGGCTCTGTGGTTCCGAACCAGACCGCCGAGGTCGTGGTCGATACGCCTTCGCTGGCGGTCGTCGACGGCAAATTCGGTTACGGGCAGACGGTCGCGCCGGTCGCCGTCAAGATCGGCATCGAAAAATGCAAGAAGGCAGGACTTGCCGCGGTTGCGCTGCGCAACGCCGGTCATATCGGCCGCGTCGGCGATTGGGCGGAGATGGCCGCCGCCGAAGGGCTGGTGTCGGTGCATTTCGTCAATGCCGCGGGTTCGCTCCTGGTTGCGCCGTTCGGCGGCGTCGAGAAGCGGCTGTCGACTGCGCCCTATTGCGTCGGCATTCCGCGCGAAGGCCAGGACCCGATCGTGCTCGATTTCGCCACCTCGATCGTCGCCGAAGGCAAGGTGCTGGTCGCAAGCCGCGGCGGCAAGAAACTGCCTGTTGGCGCGCTGGTCGATTCCGACGGTACCTTGAGTGAAGATCCGCACGTGCTGTATGGGCCATACACGCCGGACGGGCCGCGCGATCACACCAAGGGCACCGGCGCGATCCGTGCGTTCGGCGAGCACAAGGGCTCTGGCCTCGCATTCATCTGCGAACTGCTCGGCGGCGCGCTGACCGGAACGGGCGCGACCGCGCCGGACCGGCGGTTCGCCAACGGCATGCTGGCCTTCTACATCGATCCCAAGGTGGTCGATTCCGCCAATTTCTTCGACGGCGAAATCTCGCGCTATGTTGACTTCATCCGCGAGACCAAGCCGATTGCCGGCACCGATAACGTGCTGATTCCGGGCGACCCCGAAAGAAAGACCCGCGCCGAGCGCACCAGGAACGGCATCCCCTTGCCTGACGACACCTGGGCGGCGATAGTGAATACCGCGCGCGAAGTCGGCGTCAGCGAAGTCAGCATCCAGCGGGCAACAGGCTAACGAGCACCCATCATCGCGAGCGGAGTGAGGCAATCCATGTCGTCACAAGCGAAGTATGGATTGCTTCGTCGCTATCGCTCCTCGCAATGACGGCATGGCCATGACGGTGAGAACAAGGGAAGGACGGCAAAGTGGCAAATAACAAGGTCAAGCAAATCTGGGCGTCGGGCAAGGCCGTGGTGAACGCGTGGCTGGCGATCCCGTCGGGCTTTTCGGCCGAAGTGATCGCGCAGTGCGGTTTTGACAGCGTCACCGTCGACATGCAGCACGGCGTGCAGGATTATCTCTCGATGGTGCAATGCTTCCAGGCTATGAACGGCCACCCGGTGACGCCGATGGTGCGCGTGCCCTGGAACGAGCCCGGCATCATCGGCAAGGTGCTCGACGGCGGCGCCTATGGCGTGATCTGCCCGATGGTCAACACGCCCGAGGAAGCCAAGAACCTCGTCTCTTATGCGAAGTATCCGCCGAATGGCACGCGCTCCAACGGCCCGATCCGCTCTGGCATGTACGGCTCGGCCGGCACCTATCAGCAGACCGCCAATGATGAGATCGTGCTGTTGCCGATGATGGAAACCAGGACCGCGGTCGAGAACATGGAAGCGATCCTCGACGTCGAGGGCATCGACGGCGTCTATATCGGTCCGTCCGACCTCGGCTTCTCCTACGGCCTGGTGCCGAAGCTCGATCGCGACGAGCCGGAGATCCTCAAAATCTACGAGAAGATCGTCAAGGAATGCGGCAAGCGCGGCCTCAACCCCGGCATCCACTGCAGCGGCGCCGAAGGCGCGGTCCGTGCGATCAACATGGGCTTCAAGCTCGTCACGCTCTCGAACGAGAGCGGCTTAATGATGACCTACGCCAAAATGCAGGTGAACCAGACCCGCAAAGAGTCTGGCGGAAAAGCGTGAGAAGCGAATAGCGAGTAGGGAATGGCGAATAGGGATAGCGAGCGCAGCAATCCTATTCGCTACTCGCTATTCGCCCCTCGCAGCCATTCGCCCCAAAGGAGACCCCCATGGCCCCGGCACCCGTGATCCGCCTGCATCCCGATGACAGCGTGCTGATCGCGCGCGCCAGCCTGCCGCCGGGGCTTGAGGTCGCCAACGGCGTCACCACGGTTGACCGCATTCCGGCCGGCCACAAGGTCGCGATCAAGCCGATCGCGGAGGGCGAGCCGATCAAGCGCTATGGCCAGATCATCGGCTTTGCCACAGCGCCGATCGCGCCGGGCCAGCATGTCCACACCCAGAATTGCGGCATGGGCGATTTCGCCAAGGACTATGCCTATGGCGTCGACGTCAAGCCGGTGCCGAATTTCGATCTGCCGGCGACCTTCGACGGCATCCGCCGTCCCGACGGACGCGTCGCGACGCGCAACTATATCGGCATCCTCACCTCCGTGAATTGCAGCGCCCATGTGGCGGGCCTCGTCGCCGACGTCTTCAAGAAGAATCCGTTCACCGGCGAAAATCCGCTCGCCGATTTTCCGAATGTCGACGGCGTCGTCGCGCTGACCCACAAGACCGGCTGCGGCATGACGCAGGACGAGCCATTGGCGCTGCTTCGCCGCACGCTCGGCGGCTATGCGCGGCACGCGAATTTCTCTGCGGTGATCGTGCTCGGCCTCGGCTGCGAAGTGAACCAGATCGGCGGCCTGATGCAGGAGCAGAAGCTCGCCGGACGCCTGCGCGCGATGGACATCCAGGAAGTCGGCGGCACCCGCAAGACCGTGGAAGCCGGCGTCGCCTTCGTGCGCGAAGCACTCGCCGACGCCAACAAGGTCAAGCGCGAGAAGGTCGCGGCGAGCGAGCTCACGGTGGCGCTGCAATGCGGCGGCTCCGACGGCTATTCCGGCGTCTCCGCCAACCCGGCGCTCGGCGCTGCCAGCGATCTGCTGGTACGTCACGGCGGCACCGTGATCTTGTCCGAGACCCCGGAGACCTATGGCGCGGAACATCTCCTGACACGCCGGGCCGTCAGCCGCGAGGTCGGCGAGAAGCTGGTCGGCCTGATGCGCTGGTGGGAAGAATACACGCAGCGCGAAGGCGCCGAGATGAACGCCAATCCGAGCCCCGGCAACAAGGCCGGCGGCCTCACCACGATCCTCGAGAAATCGCTTGGCGCGATGGCGAAGGCCGGCAGCACCAATCTCGTTGACGTGCTGCACTACGCCGAGCCGGTGACCAAGCGCGGCTTCGTGTTCATGGACACGCCCGGCTACGATCCGGTTGCGGCGACCGGGCAGGTCGCGGGTGGCGCCAATCTGGTCTGCTTCACCACGGGACGCGGCAGCGTGTTCGGCTGCAAGCCCGCGCCCTCGATCAAGCTCGCCACCAACACACCCATGTACAAGCGCATGGAAGACGACATGGACGTCAATTGCGGCACCATCCTCGACGGCGAGGAGAGCGTGCAGGAATGCGGCCAGCGCATTTTTGATCTCATGCTGAAGACGGCATCCGGCCAGCCCACCAAGAGCGAGAGTTTTGACTTTGGCGGCGCCGAGTTCGCGCCGTGGGTGCTCGGCGCGACGATGTGAGAAGGCGAATGGTGAGTGGCGAGTAGCGAATAGGGCCGTTCCGTTCTATTCGCCACTCGCTATTCGCCACTCGCCCGCCTGCTAGGCAGGCGTGCCCGTTGTTAGTGCTTGCCGTCGGCCGGAACCAGTGTTCTGCTCAAAAAAGCTGCTGGAGTCCGCCATCCGTGTCGATCTTCGTCGCACTGCATCACGTTACGCATTACAAGTACGACCGACCGATCGACCTCGGGCCCCAGACCATTCGCCTGCGCCCGGCGCCGCATACGCGCACGCCGATCCTGAGCTATTCGCTCAAGGTCACGCCAGCCAATCATTTCGTGAACTGGCAGCAGGACCCTCAGGGCAACTGGCTGGCGCGTCTGGTGTTTCCGGAGAAGGCGACCGAGCTCAAGATCGAAGTCGATATCACGGCGCAGATGACCGTGATAAATCCGTTTGATTTCTTCGTCGAGTCCTACGTCACCTCCTATCCGTTCCAATACACGAGCGATCTCAAGAACGAGCTCGCGCCTTATCTCGCAACCATCGAGCCGGGCCCGCTGTTTGCCGACTATCTGAAAGAGATTCCGCGCGAGGCAGACGGCACCGTCAATTTCCTGGTCGACCTCAACGCAAAGCTGCGCGAGAAAATCCGCTACGTCATCCGCATGGAGCCCGGCGTGCAGACGCCGGAGCAGACGCTGGCCGCCGGCGCGGGCTCCTGCCGTGACTCGGCATGGCTGTTGATCCAAATTCTGCGCCATCTCGGTTTCGCCGCACGCTTCGTCTCCGGCTATCTGATCCAGCTTCGTCCCGATATCGATCCGGTCGAGGGCCCGCGCGAGGTCGATAACGACTTCACCGACCTGCATGCCTGGGCCGAAGTCTATTTGCCCGGTGCGGGGTGGATCGGCTTCGACGTCACCTCGGGCATGCTGACGGGCGAGGGGCACATCCCCGTTGCAGCCACGCCGCACTACCGCTCGGCAGCGCCGATCTCCGGCACTGCCGGCTTCGCCAATGTCGATTTTGCCTTCGAGATGAGCGTCAAGCGCATCCGCGAGGCGCCGCGGATCACGCGTCCGTTCTCGGATGAATCCTGGGCGCGGCTCGACGCGCTCGGCGAGCAGGTCGACGCCGATTTGAAGACGGAAGACGTGCGGCTCACCATGGGCGGCGAACCGACCTTCGTCTCGGTCGATGATCTCGAAGCGCCGGAATGGAACATCGCCGCGGTCGGTCCGACCAAGCGTGCGCTCGCAGATGACCTGATCCGCCGCCTGCGCGATCGTTTCGCGCCGGGCGGCTTGCTGCACTACGGCCAGGGCAAATGGTATCCGGGCGAAAGCCTACCGCGCTGGGCCTTCGGCCTCTATTGGCGCAAGGACCGCGTGCCGATCTGGAAGAATGCCGATCTGATCGCCAAGATCGAAAACCCGTACAAGGCCGAGATCAAAGACGCCGAGCGCTTCGCCGTAACGATGGCGCAGAAACTCGGGCATGCCGCCGATTACGTCATGCCGGCTTTCGAGGATCCGGCATTTTGGCTTCAGCGCGAAGCTGCGCTCCCCGCCAACGTCAGCCCAGCGAATTCGAAACTATCCGATCCGGAAGAGCGCGCGCGTCTGGCGCGTGTGTTCGATCAGGGGCTGACAACAGCAAAAGGATATGTGCTGCCGATCCAGCGCTTCAGTCCGCTCGCCGGCGTACGCGCCCGCTGGCGCAGCGAACACTGGAAACTCCGGCGCAGCCATCTGTTCCTGTCGCCGGGCGATTCCCCGCTCGGGCTGCGGCTGCCGATCTCCTCGCTCGAATACACCCCGCCGGAGGATTATCCCTACATCATCGAGACCGATCCGATGGCGCCGCGCGACGGCTTGCCGGATTTCGATGAGGAATTGAAGCGCCTGCTCGACGACCTCCCGGAGCCGCCGCCGGTGCGCACGGCGATGTCGATCGAAATCCGCGACGGCACCCTGTGCGCCTTCATGCCGCCGGTCGAGAAGGCCGAGGACTATCTCGAACTGGTGGCGGCGATCGAGGCGACGGCCGAAGACTTGCAGATGCCTGTGCATGTCGAGGGCTATGCGCCACCATTCGATCCCCGCATCGAGGTCATCAAGGTCACGCCGGATCCCGGCGTGATCGAGATCAACATCCAGCCGGCGCAAAGCTGGCGCGAGGCGGTCGATATCACTTTCGGCCTCTACGAGGACGCCGCGAAAGTGCGCCTCGGCGCCAACCGGTTCCTGATCGATGGTCGCCACACCGGCACCGGCGGCGGCAACCACGTTGTGGTCGGCGGCAGCAATCCGCAGGATTCGCCGTTCCTGCGCCGTCCCGATCTGTTGAAGAGCCTCGTGCTGTATTGGCAACGGCATCCGTCGCTGTCCTATCTGTTCTCCGGCATGTTCATCGGCCCGACCAGCCAGGCGCCGCGGATCGATGAAGCGCGCCATGACGGGCTCTATGAGCTCGAGATCGCGCTCGCCCATGTCCCGCCGGCGGGCGTCGAAGCGCCGCTGTGGCTGGCGGACCGACTGTTCCGGCACATCCTGGTCGATATCACCGGCAATACCCATCGCGCCGAAATCTGTATCGACAAGCTCTACTCGCCCGATGGCCCGACCGGCCGGCTCGGCCTGGTCGAATTCCGCGCGCTCGAAATGCCGCCCGATCCCAGGATGTCGCTGGCGCAGCAGCTCCTGATCCGCGCGCTGATCGCAAAATTCTGGCGCGAGCCGCAGCAAGGCAAGTTCGTGCGCTGGGGTACGACGTTGCATGACCGCTTCATGCTGCCGCATTTCCTCTGGGAAGACTTTTTGGACGTGCTCGCCGACCTCAGGCTGTCCGGCTACGATTTCTCGCCGGAGTGGTACACGGCGCAGCTCGAATTCCGTTTCCCGATGTTCGGCCATGTCCACCATGGCGGCGTCGCGCTGGAACTGCGGCAAGCGCTCGAGCCATGGCATGTGCTGGGCGAGGAGGGATCTGCCGGCGGCACGGTCCGCTATGTCGATTCTTCGGTTGAGCGGCTCCAGGTCAAGGCATCAAGCTTTGTCGAGGGCCGCCACGTCATCACCTGCAATGGCAGGCGGATGCCGATGACGGGGACCGGACGTTCGGGGGAGGCGGTCGCGGGCGTCCGCTTCAAGGCCTGGCAGCCGGCTTCCGGCCTGCATCCGACCATCCCGGTGCATGCGCCACTGACCTTTGACCTGATCGACACCTGGAACGGCCGCTCGCTCGGCGGCTGCGTCTACCATGTCGCCCATCCCGGCGGCCGCAACTACGAGACCAAGCCGGTCAATTCCTACGAGGCCGAGGCGCGGCGGCTGGCCCGCTTCCAGGACCACGGCCATACCCCCGGCAGGATCGAGCCGCCGCCGGAAGAACGCACAATTGAATTCCCGCTGACCCTCGACTTGCGGACGCCGCTCCTGCATTGATACGCATCTCGTTTCGGGAAGCGGAATGGCGACCGGCCAGGAACACAGCCAGGAGAACAAGGCCCGCCCGGGCCAGCGCCGCATGGCGCAGTGGTCGCGCGACTATGCGCGGCTGCCCGGCATTCCCGATGAATATATCGGCCCGGACGGCACCCCGCGCCCGGTCTGGACCCGCTTCTTCGATGCGTTTTCTGCCCTATCGCCGGCGGAGATCGAGCGTCGCTTCGCCGCCGCCGACCGGCATTTGCGCGACGCCGGCGTCACCTATCGTGCGCCCGGCGAGACTTCCGACCGGCTGTGGCCGCTGAGCCACCTGCCGCTGATCATCGATGACGCCGACTGGCAGCAGCTTGTTTCCGGCATCACGCAGCGCGCGCAACTGCTCGAAATGATCCTGCGCGACATCTATGGCGATGGTCGCCTTGTCACTGATGGCGCGATCCCCGCCGCCGCGATCGCCGGCAGCAGCGAATATCTGCGCGCCGTCAGCGGCATCAAGCCGCCGGGCGGGCGCTACCTCCACCTTTATGCCGCCGATGTCGGCCGCGGCCCTGACGGCCGCTGGTGGGTGCTCGGCGATCGCACGCAGGCGCCCTCGGGCGCGGGCTACGCGCTGGAAAACCGCCTGGTGCTCTCGCGCGCGTTCGCCGGCCTCTACAAGTCGATGAATGTCGAGCGCGTTGCGCCGTTCTTCGAAGCGTTCCGCGACGCCTTACGCGCCAGCGCCGACCGCGACGAGCCGCGCATTGGTCTGTTGACCCCGGGCTCGTTCAACGAGACCTATTTCGAGCACGCGACGCTGGCGCGCTATCTCGGCTTCCTGCTGGTCGAAGGCGACGATCTCGCCGTCAGCGGCGACCGCGTCCACATTCGCACAGTTGCCGGGCTGAAGCGGCTCGACGTGCTGCTGCGCCGGGTCGATTCCAATTGGCTCGATCCGCTGGAGCTCAACGCCTCCTCGCATCTCGGCGTGCCCGGCCTGATCGAGGTGCTGCGCAAGAGCGGTGTCGTCATCGCCAACATGCCCGGTTCGGGCGTGCTGGAAGCGCGGGCGCTGCTCGGCTTCCTGCCGAGCCTGTGCCGACGGCTGCTCGGCGAAGAACTGGAAATGCCGCATATCGCGACCTGGTGGTGCGGTCAGAAGGCCGCGCGCGAACAGGTATTGTCGCGGCTCGATGATTTCGCGATCGAAAGCGCCTATGGCCGGGGTGTCCCGGGCTTTGCCAGCCATGGTCCCGTGCTCGCGGGAGAGTTGTCGCCGAGCGAACGCGAGCGGCTGAAGATTGCCATCACCGAGCGTGGCATCGACTTTGTCGGCCAGGAATTGGTGCGGCTGTCGACCACGCCGGTGTGGGAGAACGGCCAGCTCACGCCGCGCCCCTTTGTGCTGCGCGTTTTCGCCGCGGCCACACCGCACGGCTGGACGATCCTGCCCGGCGGCTTCTGCCGGATCGCCGAACAGGCGGATGCCCGCGCGGTGTCGATGGGCGACGGCGCACGCGCCGCGGATGTCTGGGTGGTGTCGGAAAAAGCAGTCTCGACCGCGAGCCTGTTGCCCGCCGGCGATACCGTGCGCATCCGCCGCATCGCCGGCGTGTTGCCGAGCCGCGCCGCCGACAATCTGTTCTGGCTCGGCCGCTATCTCGAACGTGCCGAAGCGATGCTGCGATTGATCCGCGCGCTCGGCTCGCCGATGCGCGATCCCGCGAGGTCGAATGCGAGCGGCGCGTCCAACCTGCATTCGGTCGAGCGCATCCAGCGCATGCTGGTGGCCTGGGGCGCGACCTCGCAGACGGCGCGGGCGAACCCGGCCAAGGTCGTCGCCGAAGCCTTGCAGAGCGAGGAACGTTTCGGTTCGGCGCTCTCGCTGGTGCGCTCGGCACAGCGCACCGCCACCTCGCTGCGCGAGAGGCTGTCGCCGGACGCGTGGCAGGTCATCACCGAGATAGTGGACCGGCTCGGCGAGGAGGTCGAGGATGACGATGGCGTCATCAGCGCGGCCGAATTGACGTTGCAGGAGCTGGCGAGCTTTGCGGGACTTGCGCAGGAGAACATGAACCGCGCCGCGGGCTGGCGCTTTCTTGACATGGGCCGCCGCGCCGAGCGCGCCATCAACACCACCCGCTTCGCGCGGCAGTTCGCTTTTGACGAGGCTGGTGATGAAGATCTCGACATCCTGCTGACGCTCGTCGATTGCCAGATCACCTATCGTTCCCGCTATCTGGTGACGCCTATCCTTGCGCCGGTGCGCGATCTCGCGGTGCTCGACCCTTACAACCCGCGCTCGGTCGCGTTCCAGGTCGAAAGCCTCAACGAACACATCGCGGCACTGCCGAGCCTGAAGGAATACGGGATGATCGAGCGCCCGCAGCGGCTCGCGGTTGCGCTGCAGGCGATGCTGGCGACGGCGGAAGCGGAAACTCTTGATGTCAAGACGTTGTTCTCGCTGGAGCAGGACCTGCTCAATCTCGCCGACGCTATCGGGCTGCATTATTTCCCGCACGGGCCCAATGCGAGCCGGCCGGAGAAGCTAACAGGCCTCGCGTGATCTACGATATCAGGCACGTCACGACCTACTCCTACGAAAGCCCCGTGAGTTTCGCGCGATGCTCGCTACGGCTGGAGCCGCAAAGCGGCGACGGGCAGGAGCTGATCTCCCACAGCGTCGAGATCAGGCCGCGGCCAGCAGAGCGCACGGCGCGGCGCGACTTCTTCGGCACCTTGACCGAAAGCGTCCTGATCGAGACCGCGCACCGTAATCTGCGCGTCGACTCGCGCTCGCGCGTCGCGGTCTCGCGCCATGCGCCCGGCCGCAACTCGCCGAGCCCGCCCTGGGAGAGCGTGCGCGACGTTGCGTTCGAGGCGACGAGTCTCGGACCATCATCGCCGGTCGGATATGTCTTCGCGAGCGCGCTGGTGCCGGTGCTCGGGCCGCTTACGGCCTACGCGTCCGCAAGCTTTCCGCGAGGAGGCGGCATCCTCGCCGGTGCCGCCGACCTGATGCGCCGCATCCGCAGCGACTTCAGGTACGATTCCAAGGCCACCGTGATCTCAACGCCGCTAACGGAAGTGTTCGAGAAACGCCACGGCGTCTGCCAGGACTTTGCCCATGTGATGATCGCAGGGCTCCGTGGCCTCGGCCTGCCGGCCGCCTATGTCAGCGGCTATTTGCGCACCATCCCGCCGCCGGGACAGCCGCGCTTGCAAGGGGCTGACGCGACCCACGCCTGGGTCTCAGTGTGGTGCGGCGCCGAGCTCGGATGGATCGGCTTTGATCCGACCAACGATCTCCTGGTTGAGAACGATCACATCATCCTCGCGGTGGGCCGCGATTTCTCCGACGTCTCGCCGGTCGACGGCATCATCGTCGGCTCGCGCAAGCAGAAGCTGAACGTCGCCGTCGACGTGCTGCTGGTGGAGTGACGCCGTCGCGCACATCCTGCCGTAGCCCGGGTGAAGCGTCAGCGTAACCCGGGTCCGCGCCAGATGTTGATCCGCTTGTCCCGGGTTGCGCTGCGCTCCACCCGTGCTACGGATTTACTGCCGATGGCTCAGCGAAATGCGGCGGCGGACGGCGGCAGTCCGCCCGCGCGCTTGCCGCGCAGCGTCTCGGACGGGTACTCGCCGAACAGGTTTCTGTAATATTGGGCGAACCGTCCGAGTTCGATGAAGCCCTGCTGCATCGCGATTTCGCCGACGGTGACCTCTCCGGGCACGCTTTCCCTCAGCATGGAATGGATGGCGCAAAGGCGTTTGTGGCGCAGGAATGTTACGGGGCCGATGCCGAACACTTCCTGAAAGGCACGGTGAAGTCCGCGCCGCGACAGGCTGAATTCGGCGCAGATCTCGGAGATATGCACCGGCCTCGGGCCCACTCTATCGAGATAGTCCTCGACGCGGCGAACGAGCTTCATCGCCGATGGCAGATGGCCGCGGTCATCGGGCGGCAGCGAATTGACGATCGTACCCGTCATGCAGTCGACGATGGCGCGCTTCCAGAATTCCGCCGCATCGTCCGAAAGCACCGACTCGTGTCGTGCGAGACCTGAAATGATCTGGGGCAGGCGGCGGGCTGCGACCATGCCGATCGCATCGTCTGTGCGATAGTAACTCTTTTCCAGCCAATGGGCGGGATCGCTGAGCCGCGCGTCGCCGCCGAAGACGGAGCCGAGATGAGCGAGATCGAGCCGGACCGCTGCATAAGTGGACGCGCCGTGGAAGATCCCATCATGCTCGACCAGCGGCGGGATCACCAGGACGTCGGACGGACGCATGTCGAACGACCAGTGCGTGACACGATCTTCGGCATCCAGCAGCATGCCGACGATCAGCCGGTCATCGGTCGAAATACGCTGCGTGCGCAGGCCGAGACTGAACGAGCCGATGCTCAGCGAGAAATCCCCGATGCCGACATGAGACAGGGTCCCGCGCAGCCTGCCACGTCCGATCTGCATGACGTCGACATGGCTGCCCTTGACGCCCTGATGCATGCCCTCGAAGCCATCGAGGTTGGAGATGTTGACCGAAAGACGTTGCGCCATCTTCGCCTCCCCCACGCACGGTGGGGCAGTGCCGGTCCCGACAACAAGTCGGGGACGGTGAAGTTCCTGCCACACCATGACACCGATTTGTTGCAGCGATTCGGGTTTCGTGATGGCGCGCGTGCGGCAGCAATTGTCCCTGAATTTTCGTCAAAGCCCTCGCAACCCCCAGGGATCGGCCACATCAGGTGAGTTCGCGCGACGGCTATAAGCAAGCTTGCCGAAAATTGGCACACTCTGCACATCACAGGCCCGCGGAGTTGGTCTATCGTTTGGTCCTCAACCAGAGCAGGCACGTGATCAGGTCGTTTTGGACCGCGTCACGCGCGGCGGGAGCGGCTGCGCTTATCGCAACCTGCGCACACGACAAGAGGGGCTCACCTGTTGCTGCCGCTGGGCTGGCGGCGCTTGAACCGGAAGGGGCGCGACACCGCGCAAAGTTGGCGCCATGTTTCGGGCAGAGACCGAATGCAGCAACTATCAGCCGGATGATATCAGGACCGAGGACATGGTCTGGATTCCCGGCGGCACGTTCCGGATGGGATCGGATCATCACTACCCCGAAGAAGCGCCAGCGCATCGCGTGACGGTCGACGGTTTCTGGATCGACCGAACACCGGTCACCAATTGGCAGTTCCGCGAGTTCGTCCTCGCCACCGGCCACATCACCGCGGCGGAGATCCCGCCCAGTCCCGCGAACGATCCGGACGCGCCGCCGGACATGCGCCAAGCCGGCTCGCTCGTCTTCACCGCGCCGCGGCGGGTGCGCGATTTGCGCGACACAAGCCAGTGGTGGACGTTCACGCCCGGCGCCAACTGGCGCCATCCATATGGCCCCAAGACCCACATCAATGTGCTCGGCAGTCATCCGGTCGTGCACATCACTTACGCTGACGCATTGGCTTACGCGAAATGGGTCGGAAAGGAATTGCCGACGGAAGCGGAGTGGGAATTCGCTGCGCGCGGCGGGCTCGAGGATGAGGAATACGCCTGGGGCAACGCCTTGATGCCCGGCGGCGTCCACATGGCCAATACCTGGCAGGGCAATTTCCCGGTCCAGAATCTCTGCGAGGACGGCTATGACCGCACCTCGCCGGTGACGGCGTTCCCGCCGAACGGCTATGGCGTCTCCGACATGATCGGCAACGTCTGGGAGTGGACGACCGATTGGTGGTCGGCACGCCACGAGGCCGACGCGCAGCACGGCGTCCCGCATAATCCCGTCGGCGGCCGCAAGGAGGCCAGCTACGATCCGGCGCGACCGCGGGCTCGCATTCCACGCAAGGTGCTCAAGGGCGGTTCGCATCTCTCTGCGCCGAACTACAGCCGCCGCTATCGTCCCGCCGCGCGGCACGCGGAGGCGGTTGATGCCTCGACGAGCCATGTCGGCTTCCGGTGCGTGTTGCGCTCACCCGTTTCTCCATCTCGCCACCATTCATGATGCGCGGTCATCCTGCTGGTTGCACACCGCTGAACGTGCTACCGAGCTAGGAAAGCGTCATTGAATCGGTTCCGATGATGGGAACAAGTCTGTGCTTCCGGCAATTAGCCCACTCGGCAGCAGGGGAGGCGTGGTGTCGAATACTGCGAATGCGAGGCCGGGGGGCGAACCAGCGGCCGTCATGTTGTTCCCGCAGCCGGCGCTGCAACTGGTCTATGACACAGCGCCGATCGGGCTCGCATGCCTGTCTCCAGACTGCCGGTATCTGCAGATCAATCAACGTCTTACCGAGATATGCGGATTGTCCGTCGAGTACCATCTCGGACGCTCCGTCAGGGATTGCGTGCCGGCGCTGGCCGACTCGGTCGAGCAGATCGTGCGGTCGATCATGGAGACCGGCGAACCGGTGATCGGCGTTGAAGTCGCCGGTCAACGGGCCGATCGGGTCGATGAGCGTTTCTGGGTAACGTATTGGCACCCGTTGCGCGCCCCAAGCGGCCAGATCGTTGCCATCAATGTCGCGGCGGAGGAGATCACCGAACGGAAGCGCAGCGAGCAGGCGCTTCGCCAGGCCCGCGATGCTGCCGAGGCCGCGCTGCAAGATCTGCGAGAGGCCCAGGCTTCGCTGGTTGAAGCCGAGAAGCTTGCCGCGCTTGGCCGGATGGTCGCGGGCGTTGCCCATGAGGTCAACAATCCCGTCGGCATCAGCCTGACGGTTGCCTCGTCACTTCAGCGCAGGACCGAGCGTTTTGCGGCCGAAGCCGCACGCGGCGGCCTCCGCCGGTCGACGCTGACCGAGTTCGTCGCCGCGATCAACGATGCATCGAACCAGCTTGTGACCAACCTCAATCGCGCGGCCGAACTGGTGAGCGCGTTCAAGCAGGTCGCAGCCGACGACGATCAATCCGAGCGACGAGAATTTGATGTTGGCGAATTGACCGGACGGATTCTCCTCAACCTTCGTCCCGAGTTTCAGGAGCGCGGCATCACGTTGAATGCATGGTGCGAGCCAAATCTTCGGATGAACGGCTATCCTGGCCCTTACGGGCAGGTGCTGACCAATCTGGCGTTCAATGCCATCGCGCATGCGTTTCCGGACGGCCGCCGCGGTGCCGTCGACCTGACCGTGCGCGCCGCAGGGCCCGATCATATCGAGGTGGTGTTTGCCGACAACGGTTCAGGGATGAGTGCCGAGACCAGGCGTCGGGCGTTCGATCCCTTCTTCACGACCCGCCGCCACGAAGGCGCGACCGGTCTCGGTCTGCATATCGTCCATAACATCGTAACCGAGCGCCTGGGAGGGCGGATCAGGCTGGATAGCGAGCCCGGCAGCGGCACGCGCGTTCAACTGCTGTTGCCCAGGATCGTGGGCGAGCAGAGCGCGCACCGAAGCGCGGACTGATCACGCGCTCTTCCGCGCGCCCTCAACCGGATCGGCGCGCAAATTACCGAAAAACTTCTCGACCTCGCGCGATAGCGTCTCCGCCGTCGCAGTCAATTCGCCGGACGCGGCAAGCACGGATTCCGCGGCGACGGATGTCTTGCCTATCGCGTCGCTGAGTGAGCCGATATTGACCACCAGCGTGTCATTGCCTTGCGCGGCCGCCTGCGCATTGATCGAGATCTCGCGCGTCGCGGCATCCTGCTCGCCGACTGCGCTTGCGATATTCGATGTCACCACGTTGATCTCGCGCACGGCGTTGCCGATCTCGCGCACTGCTTCGACCGAATTGCGCGTCGAGGCCTGGATCGTGCCGATATTCTCGCCGATGTCGACGGTGGCTTTCGCCGTCTGCTCCGCCAGCGCCTTGACCTCATGGGCGACGACCGCGAAGCCGCGGCCGGCGTCGCCGGCGCGTGCGGCCTCGATGGTGGCGTTGAGCGCGAGCAGGTTGGTCTGCTCGGCGATGGCCCGGATCAGCGTGAGCACGCCGTCGATGCGTTGGGTCGCGGCGGCAAGCCCTTCGATCTCGGCGACCGACCTGTCGGTGCGCTGGCCGGCCTCTTCGACCGCGCCGGCGGACTGGCGGATCTGGCGGCCGATCTCCTGCACCGAGGCCGAGAGTTCTTCGGCCGCGCTGGCGACGGCGGAGACATTGTCGGCGGCCTGCGTGGTGGCGCCGGCGGCCGTCACCGCGCGATCGCTGGCATCGGATGCCACGCTGGCAATGGCCTGCGCGGTATCGCGCATCGAGGCCGCGTTGTCGTTGACCGCGCGCAGCACCGCGCCGATCGCCTCGCGGAACGCTTCCACCGAGGCTTCGATGTGCCTGGTGCGCTCGTCGCGTGCCTTCGATTCCTGCAGCACCTGTGAATTGAGGTTGCGGTTGCGCTGCATCGCCTCCCGGAAGATCTCGATTGCGCGCGCCAGCGCGCCGATCTCGTCGCCGCGCCCAGTGTGAGGAACCGCGACGTTCTCCTCGCCTTCCGCAACCTGCCTGATCGTGGTGGTGATCGCGGACAGCGGGCGGGCGACCGAGCGCGAGATGATCAGCACGCCGAGCACCACCAGAACCAGCGCCAGGCCGCCGAGGCCGGTCAGGACGAGCGCCAGGGTGCGGTTGGTGTCGGTCTCCTGCGCCAGCTTCTTGCTGCGCTCGACATAGACCTTCGACAGCGCCTCCAAATCCTTGTTCAGCGCCGTCCGCATGTCGCGATTGGCGTCGTTGTCGCCCCATTCGCGGCCCGCGGCGGCGCCGATCTCGACGCCGCGGCGCACGAGCTCCTTGCGGAAGTCGACGAACTGCTCGATGCGCTTCTTGAATTTGGCGAACTGCTCGGCATCGTCGGCCCGGACGATCTGCTCCCAGTTCTTGACCACGGCGAGGATGCGTTCGTTGAACTTGAGCAGCCCATCGCCGTATTTCTTCACCGTGGCCGGATCCGTCGACATGTAGATGCCGCGGGATTCCATCACCACCGCATAGACGAGCGAATTGACCCGCTCGACGTTTAGCGCCGCGTGGCTTGCCGTCTCCACGGCCTCCGTGAGCTCCGCGTTCCGGCGGCTGTTGTAGTCGGACAGGAAGGTGATGGCCGCGGTCAGCACCGCGAACAGTGCAAAGATCGCATACAGCTTGGCAGCAAGCGAAAGCCGGGACGCCATGGCGCGGACAGGGATGGGGCGGGGAGAGGTCGTGATTTCAGCCATTCGCGGCACTCCAGATGGGCCGGGGAGCACCGACGGCCGGTAAAATCATCTAGAATCTTGATGGACAATTTCTTAATGCGAGAAGTTTTCCGCATTGCAACCAAAGGCAAGCGACCCAGGCGGCGTCCGGCCCGGATAACCGATCGGCACCGGTTCTTGCATGGTGATAGGCTGTTGATCCAATGAAGCGCGGCCAGCGCGCGGGAACTCGTCATGGTCTATCGCCACGTCATCGGTGCCACTTCTTACGTATTCGGCGATCTGCGCGACCTGCTCGCCAAGGCCACGCCGCCGCGCTCCGGCGACCGCCTTGCCGGGATCGCGGCTGGCAGTGCGGAGGAGACGATCGCGGCGCGGATCGCACTCGCCGATGTGCCGCTGAAGCGGTTCCTGAACGAGGCGGTCATTCCTTACGAGGGCGACGAGGTCACCCGCCTGATCCTCGATACCCATGATGCCGCAGCTTTTGCGGCCATCTCGTCGCTGACCGTCGGCGGCTTTCGTGACTGGCTGCTGTCGGATGCCGCGAGCACCGACACGCTGCAGAAGTTGTCCCGCGGCATCACGCCCGAAATGGCGGCCGCGGTGTCGAAACTGATGCGCAACCAGGACCTGATCCTGATTGCGAAGAAATGCGAGGTGACGACCCGCTTCCGCAACACCATCGGGCTGCGCGGCCGGATGAGCACGCGACTGCAGCCCAACCATCCCTTCGATGACGTCAAGGGCATCACCGCCTCGATCCTCGATGGGCTCCTGCTCGGATCGGGCGACGCCTGCATCGGCATCAATCCAGCAAGCGATGACCCCAACGTCATCGGCGGCCTGCTCAGGCTGCTTGACGACATCATCACGCGCCTTTCGGTCCCAACCCAGGGCTGCGTGCTGACCCATGTGACGACGACGCTGGGGCTGATCGGGCAGGGCCTGCCGGTCGACCTGGTATTCCAGTCGATCGCCGGGACGGAAGCCGCCAACCGCAGCTTCGGCGTCGATCTCGTGCTGCTCGGCGAAGCGCGCGAGGCGGGGCTGTCGCTCCGCCGCGGCACGGTCGGCGACAACGTCATGTATTTCGAGACCGGGCAGGGCTCGGTGCTGTCGGCCAACGCCCATCATGGCGTCGACCAGCAGACTTGCGAGGCCCGCGCCTATGCGGTCGCCCGCGCCTTCGATCCTTTGCTCGTCAACAGCGTGGTCGGCTTCATCGGCCCGGAATATCTCTACGACGGCAAGGAAATCATTCGCGCCGGCCTTGAGGATCACTTCTGCGGCAAGCTGCTCGGCCTACCGCTCGGCGTCGACGTCTGCTACACCAACCACGCCGAGGCCGACCAGGACGACATGGACAATCTCCTGACGCTGCTGGCCGCGGCCGGTGTCACCTTCATCATGGGGGTGCCCGGCGCCGATGATGTCATGCTGAATTACCAGTCGACGTCGTTCCACGACGCGCTCTATGTCCGGGACGTCTTCGGCCTCAAGCGGGCGCCCGAATTCGACGACTGGCTGTTGCGCGCCGGGCTCGCGGGGAACGACTTCCGGCTCACCGATCGCGCAGGGCTGCTGCCCGAATTTGCCTCGCGCCTGATCGCCTGAAACTCGGCGTTCCCTCTCGCAGTGCTCTTTGGCAACGACCCGTTCCCTGCGCGTGTGCGCCGCCACAATCTTGAAGAATTTCTGGCCCAGCGTCCGATGCCGTGCTTACATTTGGTTTAGGCTCGTCTTAAGGAAGTTTGGATGAGAGCTGAGGGCATCGAGGCGGCACGACGCATCCTCTGCGTCTTCCCGCGCTACACATCGGCGTTCGGTACGTTCGAATACGCCTATCCATTGACCGACGGCGTCAAGGCTTTCATGCCGCCGCAGGGGCTCTTGCTGATCGCGGCCTATCTGCCGGAAAACTGGCAGGTCCGCTTCATCGACGAGAACATCCGTCCCGCCGCCAAGGCAGATTTCGAGTGGGCGGAGGCGGTGTTCGTCAGCGGCATGCACATCCAGCGCCACCACATGAACGACATCTGCCGCCGCGCGCATGCCTTCGATCTGGCCGTCGCCCTTGGCGGTCCCTCGGTCAGCGCCTGCCCGGACTACTATCCGTCCTTCGATTATCTCCATGTCGGCGAACTCGGCGACGCCACCCATGAGCTGATCGCACGGCTCGCGCGCGATACGTCGCGTCCCGCTGAGCAGGTGGTCCTGAAGACCGTGGACCGTGTGCCGATGACGGAGTTCCCGATTCCGGCCTACGAGCTTGCCGAGACCAAACGCTATTTCCTCGGCAGCATCCAGTTCTCCAGCGGCTGCCCCTATCAGTGCGAGTTCTGCGATATCCCCGGCCTCTACGGCCGCAACCCGCGCCTGAAGACGCCGCAGCAGATCATCGCCGAGCTCGACCGGCTGCGCGAATGCGGCATGACCGACACGGTCTATTTCGTCGACGACAATTTCATCGGCAACCGCAAGGCGGCGCTGGACCTGTTGCCGCATCTGATCGAGTGGCAGAAGAAGACTGGTTACGTCGTGCGGCTCGCCTGCGAGGCGACGCTGAACATCGCCAAGCGGCCCGAGATCCTCGAGAAGATGCGTGAAGCCTACTTCGTCACGATCTTCTGCGGCATCGAGACGCCCGATCCCGACGCGCTGAAGGCCATGCACAAGGACCACAACATGATGGTCCCGATCCTGGAAGGCGTTCAGACCATCAATTCCTACGGCATGGAGGTCGTCTCCGGCATCATCATGGGCCTGGACACCGACAAGCCCGAGACCGCGGACGCGCTGCTTGCTTTCGTCGATGAATCCCGGATTCCGCTATTGACGATCAACCTGCTGCAGGCGCTGCCGAAGACGCCGCTCTGGGATCGGCTCGAACGCGAGGGACGCCTGGTCGAGGACGACAGCCGCGACTCCAACGTCGAGTTCCTTCTGCCCTACGATCAGGTCATCAGCTCCTGGAAGCGGTGCATGGAGGTGGCCTACGAGCCCGAAAAGCTGTTTGCGCGCTACGAGCACCAATGCGACTACACCTACGCCAACCGCGTGAAGGTCCCGGTCAACCCGGAAATGAAGAGCTGGGCCAATATCAGGCGCGGGCTGATCATGCTGCGCAACATCTTCTGGCAGGTCGGCGTGCTCGGTGACTATAAGCGGACATTCTGGAAGTTCGCGCTCGGGCGGCTTCGCCGCGGCGACATCGAGGGATTGATCGCATCGTCGATGATCGCGCATCACCTGATCACGTTCGCGCGTGCGGCCTCGAGCGGCCAGCAGAACGCGTCGAACTATTCGATCCGGTTGCGCGAAGCTTCCGTGCCTGCCGAGTAGCCGGAAATGAAACCACCGGCGCCGCCCCTTTCGCTGACGCGCCTGCGCGAATTGACGCCTGCGCGCGTCGGGCTCGGCCGCTCCGGCGTCAGCCTGCCGACCGAGGCGCTGCTGGGCTTCACGCTCGACCATGCCCGTGCGCGCGATGCCGTTCATGCCGCTTTCGATCTCGATGGCCTCATTGCAGGATTGAACGAACTCGGCCTGCAGCCGCTCCAGGTGTTGAGCCAGGCGCGCGATCGCCGCGACTATCTCAGGCGTCCCGATCTTGGACGCATGCTCGATCCCGAATCGCGGCGCGCCTTGGAGAGCCTCGGCAGCACGTCCAGCCAACTGGACCTTGTGATCGGCGATGGCCTGTCGCCGACCGCGGTCAATGTCCATGCGGTCGAACTGGTTCGCCATCTGCTGCCGCAGCTTGCGGCCGGCCGGATCGATATCGGTAGGACCGTGATCGCCTCGGGCGCCCGCGTTGCGCTCGGCGACGAGATCGGCGCGCTTCTCAACGCGCGCATGATCCTGGTCCTGATTGGCGAGCGGCCCGGCCTGTCCGCGCCCGACAGCCTCGGCGCTTACCTGACCTTCGCGCCGCGGATCGGCCGCACCGATGCGGAACGAAACTGCATCTCCAACATTCACCGCGCGGGCCTCACCTACGCGGAAGCCGCATACCGAATCGCGTGGCTGGTCCGCGAGGGACTGAGCCGCGAAGTCACTGGCGTTGCGTTGAAGGACGAGAGCGGAGGCATTCCGCCGCAGTTGGCCGCGCCCTGAGCTCATGATCCGGGGAGGCGGGACCGGCCCTCCGAAAAGATCACGTTCGAACAAAGAGATGAGAGCAGGACGGCTTCAGCCCGATCCGCTCCTGCGCTGTGACAAATCAGATACTTAATGGCGATTTTTGTACCGCACACGCCGATTTGACCTATCCCTCGTGCTTGCGAGGCGGGGGAGGGGCCTGTAAAACCGGCGGCGGTCAATACTTCCGTGTTTTCAAAGGCTAGCGCCGATTGGAAGTGGCCGTAGAGCGTTGTTCACGCCCGTAAAACCCAAGCTAGACAATTCGCGCCGATTTCAGAACTGGACAGGGCATGCTCGAAAAGAATTCCGAAAGTCGGGTCCACGTCGGAAAGGTCGAGGAGCCGCCGCAGGGGGCCAGCATCGCTTTCGGGCTGGAGCGCATCGGGCTGATCGCGGTCAAGGCGCCGGTGGTCTCGCTGATCGTGCTGGTCGCGCTGATGATCGCGGCCGTGTTCGGCGTCCAGCGAATCAAGATCGACGATTCGCTGTCGCAACTGTTCCGGTCCAACACCAAGGACTACAAGCAGTACGAGGAGGTGACGAAGCGCTTCCCCGCGACCGAGTTCGACGTGCTGGTCGTGGTCGAGGGCAAGACGCTGCTGGCGCGCGACAACCTCGAGAAGTTGCGCGACATGGTCACCGACCTGCAACTGGTCGAGGGTGTGCGCGGCCTGATCTCGCTGTTCTCGGCGCGGCAGGCGCCGGAGCCCGGTAAGTTGCCGGCGGCGCTATTCCCGAACGAACTGCCGGAAGGCGCGGCCTACGACAAGTTCGTCGAGACGGTGAAGTCCAACGAGATCATTCGCGGCAAGCTGTTGTCGGAGGACGGCACGCTGGCGCTGGTCGTGCTGTCGCTCGATCCTGAAGCGGTCTCGAGCAATAAGCTGAGCACCGCAGTCGGCGAGATCCGCAAGGTGATGGCCGACGACCTCTCCGGCAGCGGCCTCAATGCCCAGCTCTCCGGCGTGCCGGTGATGCAGCTCGAGATCCGCAACGCGGTCGAACGCGACGGGCTGACCTACAACGTCCTCGGCATCCTAGCCGGCTGCATCATCGCGATCATCTTCTTCCGCAAGATCTCCTTCATGGTGGTGGCGGCATTCCCGCCCATGATCGCGATCCTGCTCGCGCTCGGCGCCCTCGGCTGGGCCAATTTCAATCTCAACATGTTCCTGAACGTGATGACGCCGCTCATCATGGTGATCAGCTTCTCCGACTCGATGCAGCTCACCTTTGCGGCGCGCGACCGGCTGATCGCGGGGCAGGACAAATTGAGCGCGTTCACCAATGCCGTCCGCGTGGTGGGGCCGGCCTGCGTGCTGACGCACGCGACCGCCGGCATTTCCTTTATCGCGCTGCAGTTCTCCGATTCCGACCTGATACGCAAATTCGGCGAGGCGGGGCTTGCCGCCACCATCATCGCGCTGCTCGCGGTGCTGTCTTTGGTGCCGGTATTCGGCGTATTGTTCGTGCGCAACGAGCGCATCTTCGCGGTCAAATTCCAGAGCGCGGATGCCGGCGTGCAGGCGCTGCGCAATTTCTGCTACTGGATCGCGGTGCGCATGGTCAGCCGGCCCGGGCTGTTCAGCCTGGTCGCGTTGATCTTCGTCGGCGGGCTCGGCATCATCTATGCCAATCTCGAGCCGCGCTATCGGCTGGCCGACCAGGTGCCGAACAAGCAGCAGGCGGTTGAGGCCAGCAATCGGCTTGACGCGAAGCTGACCGGCGCCAATCCGATCGATGTCCTGGTCGAATTCCCGAAGGGCGCTTCGCTCTACTCCGCCGAGACCTTGAAGGTGATCGCGGAGGTTCACTCAACGGTCGAAGGCGCAGCCGGCGTCGGCAATGTCTGGTCGCTGGAAACGCTGCGCCGCTGGCTTGCCGAGAAGGCGGGCGCGACCGACGTGGCGACGCTGAAGGAATATGTCAGCGTCATCCCGGAGCATCTGGTGCGGCGCTTCATCTCCGCGAATCAGGATGCCGTGGTGGTGTCCGGCCGCGTGCCCGATCTCGATTCAAGCGAGATCCTGCCGGTGGTCGACAAGCTCGATCACGCGCTCGACAAGGTGCGCGCCGAGCATCCCGGCTACGAGATCGCCGTCACCGGGCTGTCCGCGATCGCCGCGCGCAACAGCGCCAGCATGATCGAGAAGCTCAACCACGGACTGACGATCGAATTCGCCCTGGTCGCGATCTTCATCGGGCTCGCCTTCCGCTCCGTCGTCGTGATGTTCTCCTGCATCCTGCCGGGCATCTTCCCGGTGGTGCTGTCGGGCACGGTGTTGTGGCTGCTCGGCGAAGGCCTGCAGTTTGCGAGCGTCGTGGCGCTGACGGTATCGTTCGGCCTCGGCCTCTCCGCGACCATCCACTTCCTCAACCGCTTGAGGCTCGAGCGCAAGCCCGGCATCAGTGCCGCGCTCGCGGTGGAGCGCGCGACCGTCCTGGTCGGACCCGCGCTGATCCTGACCACTGTGGTGTTGGCCTGCGGCCTGGTGGTGACCGTGTTCTCCGACCTGCCGTCGCTGCGCCTGTTCGGCTGGCTCTCCGCCTTCTCGATGATCGCAGCCCTCGTCGCCGACCTCTTCATCCTCCGGCCGACCGCGATGTTCCTGATCAACCTGTCGGAAAAATTGCGCGGCACGGCCACGCCACCGCCTCAAGCCAAGGCCGCGGAGTAGGCGCGCGAAGCCACCCTCGACTTTCGTATTGCAAAACGCGCTACAGAGTTCTATATTGCTGCTTGGGAGAGCAATCATGTCCCGAGCCATTAAGCGCAAGGAGCACCCGCTTTCGATGCGGCTGCCCGAAGCCGACATTGCCATCATCGACCGGGCTGCAGCGCTGCGCGGCCGTTCACGCACCGATTTCGTACGTGACGCGGCCGTAAGAGCGGCCGAGGATGTGCTGATGGAGACGGCCCCCATTCGGATGAGTGCCGCAGGCTTCAAGGCCTTCACGGCGGCATTATCCAAGCCCGCCGCCGCGGTCCCCGAAATGGTTGAGCTCTTCCGGCGTGCGGCCCCGTGGGAGACCAGCGGTTCAAAGACCGGGAAGTAAGGCTTGGCGGTCTCCGATCCTGAGTTACTGACGGCAGCCCACGATCTTGCCGAGTTCTCCTGTGGCAAGCCGTCGCTCGACCGCTGGCTCAAAACCCGAGCGCTATCCAACCAGGAGAAAGGCTTTACGGCTGTTCTTGTCGTCCATGAAGCCAATCGTGTGATCGGTTATTATGGTCTCGCGCCAACGGCAATCGTGCCTTCAGTACTGCCGCGATCTATCCGAACGGGTCAACCGCCCGACCCGGTCCCCTGCCTGCTGCTGGGACAGCTTGCAACTGATCAGAACTGGATTGGCAAGGGAATTGGCACTGGCCTGCTCAAGCATGCGCTGCAGCGCTGCGTCACGGCCGCCGGCCTGATCGGAGGCCGCGCACTGATCGTCAACGCCGTGGACGTCGAGGCTGCTTCGTTCTGGCAGCGACGCGGCTTCATTCCCCCAAAAGATAATCCACTTATCCTCTTCAGATCGATCGCCGATATTGCGGCATCGCGTCGCTGAGTTATCCGCTTCGGAGCGGCCCGGCATTCGCGAAGAAGAAGAGCTTCCGTTCTGATTCAGTCAGAATCGAAGCGCTACCCCAGCGCACCGTTCAGCGCCGCCTGGTCGTGCAGCGAGAAGCGCGGTCCGGCATACTTGAACGAGCACTGGTGGATCACGATCTGTCCGCCGCTCACCGTGACATGCGAATAGTCCGGCACCTCATGCGAGCCGGGGATGTGGCCCTCGGTCTCAAGGTCGAACGCGACCTGGTGCGCGAGCGCGCGCTGATGTGGAAGGGGATGCCGTTCCAGAGTCCTGCGATCGGCCGGTGCAGATGGCCCATGAACAGGTAATCCGGCCGGCGCGTGCGCGCGATCACCGCCCACTCGGCGTCCGGATTGGCGAGTCGAATGGTGTCCATGTAGCGCAGGCCGGTGTCGAACGGCGGGTGGTGCTGGAACAAGAGCAGCGGGCGGTTCGTCGGCGCCGACATCAGCGCATGCTCGAGGAAGGCGAGCCGGCGCTCGCAGAGCAGGCCTTCGTGGTTCGGAGCCGCCTCGTTCAGCGTGTCGAGGGTGACGATGGTCGCGGCGTCGAACACCTGCACGGATTGCACAAAACCATCTGCATCGCGGGCGGCGCCCGGAAAATAGCGAGCAAACGTATCGCGGCGGTCGTGGTTGCCCATCATCAGGATGGTCGGCGCGTTCAGGCGCGCCAGCGCATCGGCAAGATGTTCGTAAGCCGCGTCCTCGCCCCAATGGGCGAGATCGCCGGTGACGATGACAAAGGCGAGGTCGGGATGGTCGCGGTTGATGCGGGCGATCGCGGCAGCGAGCCGATCCGCCGGATCGAGGCCGAAGATCCTGCGGCCGCGGGCGACGAAGTGGGTATCAGTCAGGACGACAAATTTCATCGGACCATGGTCTCCCGGTTCCAGGTCTGATAGTCGGGCGAACCCTCGATGCGGATCGGACCGTCGTAGCCGAATTCCACCATGTGTACGGTGACGTAGTCCTCGCCCAAGAACACAACGCCGTAGGCTTCAGGCAGATCCGACGCGCAAAGGACCTCTGTTTCGGCGAACAGCGGATAGCTCGCATGGTTGGTGCCGCGCAGCGAGGAGACGGGAACGCCGGCGACCGATCCCGCGAGCGGCAGGTGGCAATGACCGAAGAAGATGTGCCGGATCCGCTCGCGATGCCGCGCCACCAATCGCCGGAAGGCGGCGTCGTCGAGCAAGCGGATCTGGTCGAGCGGCGCAATATGTGTCGGCATCGGGTTGTGATGCATGAACAGCAGGAATGGCCCGTCATGCTCGGCGAGCCGCGCCGCAAGCCAGCCGAGCCGTTCGTCGCAATAGCGGCCGCCGTGTGTCCCGGGATGCGCGGTGTCGAGAAACAGGCAGCGTGCGGCGAGCAGGTCATGGACGCCCTGTACGAAGCCGCCTTCTCCGGCGAGGTCGGGAAACACGCTGAGGAAGTTGGCACGGTTGTCGTGGTTGCCGATGCACAGCCGCACCGGGATCGGGAACTGCTCAAGGCGTTGCTTCAGCCACTGATAGTCGTCGCGGTCGCCCCAGTCCGAAAGGTCGCCTGTGATCACCATCAGTTCGGCGTCATGGTGATCCCTGAGGATGTGGGTCAGCGCGCGTTCAAAGTTCTTCCGCGGATCGCGGCCGCCGATGGTCGAGCCCGGCGCAGTCAGGTGGATGTCGCTCATATGGATGAGTTTCATGGGGGCGCTGCGCAAATGAGCTGCGGGGCGCATGATACGCCCCGCAGCGGGTTTCGAAAGGCTTTAGCGCGTCGCGCCTGATGTCTTCGGCAGCAGCTTCTGCACGTCGGCGGTCATCTCGGAGAGCACGGCATCGGGCTCCTTGGAGCGCGCGCCGCTGATGATCGAGTTCATGTGGTCCTTGATCACGTCGGTGATCTTCAACCCGTTGTCGCCGGGGAACGCGTACCACTTGGTGAGCAGCGCCATCTGGCTCACCGCGGTGTAGTTGTTCGGGCTCTTGCTGTAGAAGTCCTTCAGGTAGACTTCGTTGGCGACCTTGTTGGCCGGCATGTAGCCGGTGGTCTCGGCCATGATCGCCGCGCCCTTCGGTCCGGCCCAGAACTTCACCACTTCCCAGGCGGCGTCGCGCTTCGCTTTGTCTTTGGACAGGATCATCACGACATTGCCGCCAGCCGGCAGGCGGCCGTTCGGCGACACGACGTCGGGGAAGGTATGGGTCTTGAGCTCGAACTTGCCGCCGATCATCTGCGTGACCTTGTTCAGATCGGAGGTCGAGGTGATGTGGAAGCCGGTCTTGCCGGCGGCAAAGGCCGCGCGCATCGCAGGCTGGTCGAGGTTCGGCATGCCGCCTTCGTTGACGAGGCGGGCGAGCATCCGGATCGCGAACTGCCCTTCCGGACCGTTGAAGGCGACTTTGGTCTCGTCGGCATTCAGCATGGTGCCGCCGCGCGCGAACACCGGCGCCTGCCACAGCCAGTTTCCGGTGATGTCCCAGACATAGGTCACGCCGTTGATATCAGGGCCGAGCGCTTTGATCTTCTTTGCCTGCGCGATCAGTTCGTCCCAGGTCTTCGGCAGGTTGTTCGGATCGCCGTCGGCCTGCTTCAACAACTCGAGATTGACATAGACGATCGGCAGCGAGATCGCGAAGGGCAGGGCATAGATCTTGCCGCTGGCGGTGCCGATGTCGAACATCGCCTGGTGGAAGCCCTGGCGGTCAAAGTCCTTCTCGGCGGCGATGTAATCGTCGAGCTGGGCCGGAATGTTCTTGTCCACGAGCACGCGGATGCGGTTCAGGCCCTGGAAGGTGACATCGGGCATCTGGTTCGTGACCGCTTCGCGCAGCACCTTCTGGGTGCCGTCCTCATAGGACTCGTAAGGCGCGCGCAGCGTGATCTTGATGTCCGGCCGCTCCTTGGCGAACTCTTCGGAGATGCGCTTGTGAGTCTCGGCGAACAGTTCCGGATACGGGTATTGCAGCACGATCTCGGTCTGCGTCTGTGCCAGCGACGCGCTGGCGGCGAGCGACAGCACGGCTCCGGCGATCCACGATTTCAGCATAGGACAGGCTCCTGTTGAGGTGACGCGTTACTTGATTCCGGTCAGCGTGATGCCTTCGATGAAGCGGCGTTGCGCGAGCAGGAAGGCAATCAGGAGCGGCGCGATGATCACCATCGCCGCCGCCATCAGCGGGCCGTAATTGGTGCCGGCCTCGTTGTTGCGGAAATGCGCCACCGCCAGCGGCGGCGTGCGCAACTGCTCGCTGTTGAGCACGATCAGCGGCCAGAAATAGTCGTTCCAATGCGCGACCACGGAGAAGATGCCGAAGGCGGTGACCGCGGGGATGGCGGCGGGCAGCATCACCCGCCAGACGATGCCGAACTCGGAGATGCCGTCCATGCGCGCCGCATCCACGAGATCATCGGGGACCGACTTGAAGAACTGGCGCATCAGGAAAATGCCGAACACGGAAATCGTAAACGGCAGCACGAGCGCGGCGTAGCTGTCGAGCAGGCCGAGCTTGTGCAGCAGCAGGAACACCGGGATCGCGGTGGCCTGCGGCGGAATCAGGATTCCGAACAGCACCAGCGCGAACAGCGTGTCGCGGCCGAGGAAGCGCAGCTTCGCCAGCGTATAGGCGGCGGGCAGCGCGATCAGCACCTGCAGCACGAAGATCGAGACGGTGACGATCACGCCGTTGAGCAGGAAGCGCCAGAGATTGGCCTTGGCGAAGGCGACCTTCAAATTGTCCCACAGCGCGAAATGATGCGGGATCAGGTGCAGCTCGCTGGAGAACACTTCCTCCGGCGGCTTCGACGCCGTCGAGATCATCCAGATGAACGGGGCCAGCAGAACCGTGGCGCCCGCGATCAGGAGCAGATGGCGGACGGCGGGCCAGAGCGGAATCGCGCGGAGATTCTTCATGCGGTTTGCACGCCGCGGTCGGCGAGCCTCGCTTTGATCAAAGTGAGCAGGAGGACGAACACCAGGAACACGACCGTCAGCGCGGCGCCGTAGCCTGAGCGGAAGAACTCGAATCCCTCGGTGTACATGGTGTGGATCAGCACTTCGGAGGATTTCGACGGCCCGCCCTTGGTGAGGATGTGCACGGTGTCGAACACCTGGAACGAGCGGATGCCGCTGATCACGATGACGAAAGTCGTCACCGGGCCAAGCATCGGCCAGGTCACCAGGCGAAACCGCGCCCAGGCGCTCGAGGCGCCGTCGATCTCGGCGGCCTCATAGAGCTGCTTCGGGATCGAGACCAGGCCGGCGAGGAACAGCACCATGTTGAAGCCGACCGCCTGCCAGATGCCGATGGCGCAGAGCGCATAGAGCGCGGTGTTGCGGTCCTGCAGCCAGCTAAAAGCCGGCAGCCCGGCGCCGCGCAACAGCCCGTTCACCAGGCCGAACTGCGGATGCAGCATGAACTCCCAGACCACAGCCATCGCGATCAGCGTTGCCATGACAGGCAGGAAGTAGATGGTGCGGTAGAGGCCGCGCAGGCTGGTGCCGCTTTCGATCAGCAGCGCGATGGCTAGCCCAAGCGTCACCGCGCCGGGCACAACGATCACCACATAAGTCAGCGTGTTGCGCAGCGAGATCCAGAACACCCTGTCGGCGAACATCTCCTGGTAGTTGGCAAGGCCGATCCAGGACAAGGCGGGGGCGCCGAGCTGATAGTCGGTGAAGGAGAGCGCGATCACACTCGCGAGCGGGCCGAGCAGCATGAGCAGCATCAGCGTGAATGCCGGCGCGACCAGCCCATAGGCGGTCGTCGCCCGCTGATCGCGTTTTCGCAGGGGCGTGCGTGCGGCCGGCGTGGCGACCGCGGCAGCATCGATGGTTGCGGCGTCAGACAATGGCCCGCTCCCGCACACGCTCGGCATGCTCGATCTCGACCTCGATCCGCTTGCCCTCGGCGTTGAAGGCGCGCACCGCGTCCGTCGCGAAGCCGAATGAGACCTGCGTTGCGATCGGCGGCAGCCGCCTCGGGTCGTCGATGCGCGCCACGAGACGCGCGTCACTGCCGTTGACGCCGAGATGCACGAACGCTTCCGAGCCCATGTTCTCGGCGTGTACGACGTGGCCCGAGAACGGTCCGCTGCCGAGCTCGATCCGCTCCGGACGCACGCCGATCCGGCAGGCGCCAGGCGCAGTAGCGCTCGTCAAGCGCAGTGCAACGCCGAGTGCCTCGATGTGGCCGTCGTCGCGGATCCGTCCGGGCAGGATGTTGATCTTCGGGCTGCCGACGAATTCGGCGACGCGGATGTCGCGCGGGTTGTCGTAGATGTCGGCGGGCGTGCCGACCTGCACCAGCTCGCCGCCGATCATCACGGCGATCCGGCTCGACATCGTCATCGCCTCGGCCTGGTCGTGGGTGACGTAGACGAAGGTGGTGTTCAGTCGCCGGTGCAGTTGCGCGAGCTCGGCGCGCATATGGACGCGCAGCTTGGCGTCGAGATTGGACAGCGGCTCGTCGAACAGGAAGGCCACCGGCTGGCGCACGATGGCGCGTCCGACTGCGATGCGCTGCCGCTGCCCGCCCGACAATTGCGCCGGCTTGCGGCCAAGCAAATGCGCGATTTCGAGCTGCTCGGCGACCCCTGCCACATCCTCGCGGATGCCGCGTTCCTTGCGGCGCCGGCTCGGCAGCAGTGCCCCGACGAGCGGCAGGCGCTCGATCGCCGAGAGGCGCCGCATGCGCAAGGGCACCGCGATATTGTCGAACGCGCTCAGGTGCGGATACAGCGCATAGGACTGAAACACCATCGCAAGGTTGCGCGCGCTCGGCCTGATCCCGTCGGCGGCGACCCCGTCGATCCTGACTTCGCCGGCGGTCTGCGGCTCGAGACCCGCGATCACGCGCAGCAACGTTGATTTGCCACAGCCGGAGGGACCGACCAGCGAGATGAACTCGCCATCCTCGATCCTGAGGTCGACGCCCTTCAGGATCTCCGTGCCATCAAAGGATTTGCGGACAGCGGAAAGCTCAATTTTCGCCATTCAATCTATTCCTCAGGCTTTGGTCGGCTGCGCTAGCGTTAAGGAGCGCATCTGACGCTCGCGTGACGGATTGAAATACTTCTCGAGCCGAGTACCGGCTTCCCGTGCGGTAAATCGCCGCCCGCATCGATCGTCGGCGACGCGATGCGAGATCGATCGCGTTCGTCAGTTCTTCCAAAGTCGCCGTGACGCGATCTCGGCGCCTTGCACCAGCGCTTCCAGCTTGCGCCAGGCGATCTCAGGATCGACCGTATGCAGCGTCGCGAAGCTTGCGAAGCCGCAATCGGTGCCCGCGATCACGCGTTCGCGCCCGACTATGCCGGCATAGCGTTCGATATGCTGCGCCACCACTTCGGGGTGCTCGATATAGTTGGTGCAGGTGTCGATTACGCCCGGCACCAGAATCTTGTCCTCGGGCAGCGGGGTCTCGGCGAACACGGACCATTCATGCGCATGCCGCGGATTGGCAGCCTCGATCAGCAGCGCAGCCGGTCGAACCTTCAGGATCAGGTCCAGGATCTCGGACAGTTCGATGTCGTGATGATGAGGAGATTCGTAGTTGCCCCAGCACAGATGCAGGCGCATGCGTTCGGGCGGAATGTCCCGTAGCGCGTGATTGAGAATTTCGATCAGCATGGCGATCTCGTTGCGGAAATCGGCAATCGTCGCCGGCGTGGCGCGGAAGTGCCGGCCAAGGGCGAGGTCCGGGCAATCGATCTGCAGCAACAGGCCGGCGGCCACGATGGCGTCGTACTCGCGCTTCATCGCCTCTGCGAGAGCTTCCAGATACGCGTCCTGCGAGGCGTAGTACCGATTGGGCATGTAGTGCCCCATGATTCCTGGCGACGACGCACTCATGAACGCGCTCTCGACATTCGCCGCATCGAGCGCGGCCTTCAGGTTGCTGATGTCGGTCGCCAGGGCGTCTCCGCCGACATAGCTCACCGGTCCGACGCAGGCCGGCGTCTTGATGTCGAGCTTGATGCGCTGCGCGAAGTTCGGAAATTCCGACAGTTCGGAAAGCGCCAGCGGCTGATCTTCGCCCTCGAGGCCGGTCATCCGCTCGCGTGCATATGTCGCGTAAGCATATTTGCTCATCTCGCCATCGCAAACGATGTCGATGCCAAGCTCGGCCTGGCGACGTACGACCGACGTCACGGCGTCTTCGATCGCACCCGGTAATTGTCGCAAACCGCTCGGGTCGAGTTCGTGCTTCTCCCGGCGCAGCAGCATCGCCTCGAGTTCGGGCGGACGCGGCAGGCTGCCGACATGGGTGGTCAGTATCCTGGAAGCGCCTGAGTGCATGTCGTTCCTCCTGGCCTTGGTCACGAAAGATCGGGCGTCGGTCGTTGAGCGCACCATCGCGGTGCGGTCCCCGTTCGATTTCGGATCGGCGCTGCAGTAACCAGCCAGATTAACGTCACCGTGACGTCATATTAGCCATGCTAATGGCGAGAGCAGCGCAGGTTGTTCGACTGTGGTGGCGAGTTCGGCCCTATGCGGGCAAATCCTTATCAGATCAGCGCCTTCACCCAGTCCGCACGGGAAGGCAGTTTCACCCGTGCGGCGGAAAAGCTTGGCGTCACCCAATCGTCGGTGACCCAGCACGTCGCAAATCTTGAACGCACGATGGGAACCAAGCTCTTCGTACGTCGCCGCGACGGACTGGAGCTGACGCGCGCCGGTCGCGAGCTGTTTGCCGTCTCGGACAGGCTGCGCAACCTGGAGCAATTGATCGAGGAGAAAGTCGCCAACTACAGCGAGATCGCCGCGGGCCATTTGAGCGTGGTTGCCAACGCGCCGCGGCCGGCGATGCCAGTGATCGCCCGCTATGCGACCCTATTCCCGCGCGTTCAGATCGAGTTCACGCTCGTGAGCTGGACACTGGCAATGCAACGTTTGCATGAACGCGCCGTCGATGTCGCCATCGTCACCGAGCCGGTGATCGATGAGCAGCTCTATAGCCTGCCGTTGGCGAGCACGCGCTACCACGCCTATGTGCGCCGGGACCATCGATTTGCACGCCGCAAGAAGCTCTCGCTGCGCGACCTCGCGGAGGAGGCGGTGATCGTGCCCGAGGACGGGTCTCTGACGCAGCGCCTGCTGCATCAGAAATGCGGTGAACTCGGCATCACCCTGACACGCCTTGTGAAGACCACCACGTTTCCTGTCGTGAAGGAGGCGGTGCTGCATGGGATCGGCGTCGGCCTGCTGCTTGATGACAGCATGTCGGCATCGAGTGAGCTGATCGGCATTGAGATCACCGACATGAACGAGACTTACGCGAATTATCTGCTTGCTCCGGTCGATAAGCGCGAGCTGCGCTTCGTGCGAAGTTTCATTGACGTCGCCCGGGAGGTGCTGGATATCGGAAATGAAGTTGAGGGGCGGGACCAGGTGCCGCTCTCACGAAACAGGAAAACAGCAAAATGAATGAAGCGCCGCGTCCGCGCCCGAAGATCGCCGAGACCGTCATCGAGCCGACGGTCAAGCTGCGCGAGAGCACGATCGGCAAGTGCTGCGAGATACTCGGCGATACCTCCGTCGAGTATTCGGAGCTCGGCGATTTCTCCTATCTCGGCCCTGGCTGCATGGTCGGGGATGCCGAGATCGGCCGGTTCTGTGCGATCGCCGCGCAGGTCCGGATCGGCGCACCGAACCATCCGATCGACCGTCCGTCGCTGCACCGTTTCACCTATTGCCCCGAATATTACTCCGAGACGGCCGAGCGTGATCGCGCCTTCTTCGCCGAGCGGCGGGGCGATCGGGTGGTGATCGGCAATGATGTGTGGATCGGCCACGCCGCTATCGTCCTGCCCGGTGTTACGGTAGGGGACGGCGCGGTGCTGGCGGCGGGCGCCGTGGTGACGCGCGATGTGGCGCCTTATACCGTCGTCGGCGGCGTGCCGGCCCGCCAGATCCGCGAGCGGTTCAATCGCAAGATCGCGGCGCAGCTTGCACGGATCGCCTGGTGGGATTGGCCGTTCGAGACGATCATGGCGCGCCTCGGCGAATTCCAGTCGACCGACATCGAGGCCTTCTGCGCGCGCTGGGACGGTGCTGCGACAGTGTCGTAGCCCGGGTTACGCTGTCGCTTCACCCGGGCCACAGAATTCGCGGCTGTATCAGCCCTTCGTCAGGGTGATGTTGACGCCGCGGATCTCGCCCTTGGAATCGATCTGCACGACCTGCCTGTTGCCGTGGGCGCGCAGGTTCAGCGTGGCGGCGAATCCGGACGCCTCGACGAACACCTCGATCTGGCCACCGCCCGCGGTGCCCTGCAGGTTGCCGAAGATGTTGCGGCTCCTCTCGCTCCAGTTGCCGGAGATGCGCTCACCCTGGCTCGTCACGTCGCTGGAGAGGTCGAACTTGTAGCTGTCGCTGGCGCAATTCAGGCTCTGCTTCAGGCCAAGCCCGGTGGCGTTGACCTTGTAGCTGGCCTTGCACCGGATCCGTTCGGTGGTGCCGTTGGAGAGCGCAACGGTGCCCGAACCGCTCCATGATCCGTCAAAGCCGGCGAATGGTCCCGACGATTGGGCGTTGCCCGTGCCGGCCGACAACATGACCACCGCGCCAATGCCGGCCGCTGTGATCGCGCGACCGAACAAGCCCAAACCAAACCGCTTCATTGTGAGTTTTCCCATCAAAAATCGACGATCTTCTTCAAGATACGCCTCGCCGCATCGAACACTTAGTGTTGATCGCGATCCCACAGGTTCAAACGACCCACCCTGCCTGTCATAGCCGGTGGAATCGAGTGAAACACGCCATTTTTGTTCGACAGAATCAAGAAGCATCTCACTTCATGTCTGTCCATCCGATATCGGCATCTGCGCTGCAACAGTCTGTAGCGAACCGTGATTGGAAAAAACTTCTTGGTTTTTCAACCGATTAGATGGCCCTTTACAGCACCGCAAATTTGGCCGCATTTAGCGGCGCTTGTCCTTTCTTCGTCGCTTTGCTACGCGGCGGCGCAAATCCCAACAAATCCATGCCGGGTTCTGCCGAAACGCAACTTCCGGAACAGGGTTTTTTGCTGTCGGAAATGAAGGAATATGATGCGTAAAGTTCTATTGGCCCTCACGCTGTTGTCGATCCCGCTTTCATCTGACGCCTTCGCCCAGCAGCAATCGCGCAGCGGCACGCCGGAGGAACAGAAGGCCTGCACCCGCGACGTTCAGAAGCACTGCCGCGCGGTGATCGATCAGGGCGATTTCACCATCCTCGCCTGCCTGAAGGAGAACCGCACCAAGATCAGCGCGGCCTGCGACCAGGTATTGAAGAGCCACGGGCAGTAACACCGTATTTTGCACGCAAAAAATTGCCGCAAGAGAGCCTGTGCCCAGTGTGTGATATTGGGCACAGGCGCCGCGCACGTTGCCCATACAGCATTGGTTTTGGTCGCGTATTCCCCTATATGGGGCACGCAATCCACCGCATGCGCGCAACTTCTGGCGCATGCGCCTTAGCCAGGGCGAATGTGGCCGGTTCCTGATGACAAGCGCGAGCGAACTGCGATCCGGGAAGACCCACCGCGACGAGAATTTTCCGGTCGCGTCGTGGATCATTCATCCGCGTCACCGCGCCCTGATCCTTTCCTTCTATAATTTCGTCCGCACCGCCGACGATATCGCCGACCATGCAACGTTGCCGGCGGATGAAAAGCTCCATTATCTCGACCTGCTCGAGAAGGAGCTCTTGGGCGAGGGCGACACCCAAAAGGAAGCCGTCAACCTGCGCCGGGCACTCGCCGAGCGCGCGATGCCGCCACGCCACGCGCTCGACGTGCTGGTCGCGTTCCGCATGGATGTGACAAAGCTGCGGTACGAGAACTGGGACGAGGTGATTCATTACTGCCGGTACTCGGCGATGCCGGTCGGCCGCTTCATGCTCGATGTCCACGGCGAGAGTACGTCCACCTGGACTGCGTCGGATGCGCTGTGCGCGGGCTTGCAGATCAACAATCACCTGCAGGATTGCGGCAAGGACTACAAGAATCTCAACCGTATCTACCTCCCGCGCGATGCGCTGGCCGCATCCGGCGCCACCGTCGAGATGCTCGGGGAGCCGAAGTCTCCACCGCCGCTGCTGCAATGCCTGCAGGCGCTGGCGGTGCGCACCGAGACGCTGCTTGCCGAAAGCAAATCGCTCGCCGCCGAGGTGAAGGATTTGCGGTTGGGTCTGGAGATATCGGTGATCCAGGCATTCGCCGACAGGATCGTGAACATGCTGAAGGTGCGCGATCCCCTCAGCGAGCGCGTGCATCTCAGTCCGCTCGCAATGCTCGGCTCCAGCCTCGGCGGCGTCGCCGGCGAGTTGGCTCGCCGCGCCGTTGGGCGCCGGCCGGTGTCAAAAACGGCGGCCGGCGCATGAGCGTTGAGACGGCGGCGGCCAACGCAGACTATGGCACCACCGCGTCCGGCAGTTCGTTCTACGCCGCGATGCGGATCCTGCCACGCGCGCAGCGCGATGCGATGTTCCAGATTTACAGCTTTTGCCGCCAGGTCGACGACATCGCCGATTCCGACGGCCCGCGCGCCGAGCGGCTGGCCGCGTTGCAGCAATGGCGCGACGATATCGGTGCGCTGTATCAGGGCAATCCGCCGCCGCGGCTCAAGGACTATGTCGGCTCGGTCAGGTCCTTCGGCCTGAAGCGCGAGGACTTTCTTGCCATCGTCGACGGCATGGAGATGGATGTGCCGCAGGACATCCGCGCGCCCGACATGGCGACGCTCGATCTCTATTGCGACCGCGTGGCGAGCGCCGTCGGCCGGCTCTCGGTGCGGGTGTTCGGCCTGCCCGAGGACGACGGCATCCAGCTCGCGCATCATCTTGGCCGCGCGCTGCAGCTCACGAACATCCTGCGCGACGTCGATGAGGATGCCGGCCTCGGCCGGCTCTATCTGCCGCGCGAGATGCTGTTGCATGCCGGCATTACATCTGACGACCCCCAGCGGGTGATCGCCGAGCGCAACTTGCCGAGAGTGTGCCTGCCGCTGGCTGAGCGCGCGAAAAAACATTTCGAGAAGGCGGATGACATCATGACGCGTAATTCGCGGCGCGCGGTGCGCGCGCCACGGATCATGTCGAAATATTATCGCGCGATCCTCGATCTCCTGATCGCCCGGGGTTTTGCAACGCCACGCGAGCCCGTTCGCGTCGGCAAGATGCAAAAGATCGGCATTCTTCTTCGTTACGCGTTCATCTGACATCTGATGCAAAAGACCGTTCATATCATCGGCGCCGGTATTTCCGGCCTCTCGGCGGCCGTTCGGCTCGCCAAAGCGAACTACACGGTGCACGTCCACGAGGCGACGCAGCAGGCCGGCGGCCGCTGCCGCTCTTATTTCGACGCCGCCACCAATCTCACCATCGACAACGGCAATCACCTGATGCTGTCCGGCAACCGCCATGCGCTGGCCTATGCAAAGTCGATCGGCACCGAGGCCGGGCTGGTCGGGCCGGAACGCGCGAAATTTCCCTTTGTCGATCTTGCAACCGGCAAGCGCTGGGAACTCGATCTTGGCTCTTCCCGCTTGCCGCTCTGGGTGTTCGACGAAGCGCGCCGCGTCCCCGATACGGGCTTACGCGACTACCTCGCGCTGGCGCCACTCGCCTGGGCCGGCACCGACAAGCGGGTCGGCGATACCATCGCATGCAACGGCACGCTGTACGATCGTCTGGTGCAGCCGCTGTTGCTCGCCGCGCTCAATGTCGACCCGCCCGAGGGCTCGGCGGGATTGGCCGGTGCGATCGTACGCGAGACGCTGCTTGCCGGCGGCGAGTCCTGCCGGCCGCTGATTGCGCGCGACGGATTGAGCTCGGTCTTGATCGAACCCGCGGTGAAGCTGCTGCAGGAGAGGGGTTCGAGCGTGCGGTTCAGCCATGAGCTGCGGCAGTTCGGCACGGTGTCCGATCATGTCAGCGAGCTGAAATTCGGCGACGACATGATCGATCTTGCGCCTACTGACGCGGTGGTGCTCGCAGTGCCGCCGCGCGCTGCGGCATCGCTGGTGCCGGGTCTGAAGACGCCGACCAAATTCCGCGCCATCGTGAACGCGCATTTCCGCTTCGATCCGCCGCCCAATGCCGCGCCGATCCTGGGCGTGATCGGTGGCCTCGTCGAATGGTTGTTCGCGTTCCCGCAGCGGCTCTCGGTCACGATCAGCAATGGTGATCGTCTCGTCGACATGCCGCGCGAGGAACTGGCACAGGCGATCTGGCGCGATGTCTGCAAGGCCGCCGGCATTTCCGGCGAATTGCCGCCTTTGCCCGCTTGGCAGATCGTGCGCGAGCGCCGTGCCACATTCGAAGCTACGCCGGAGCAGCACGCTCTGCGGCCCGGCGCGGTCACGGCCTACAAAAACCTGTTTCTCGCTGGCGATTGGACTGATACGGGATTGCCGGCAACGATCGAGGGATCGGTGCGGTCCGGTGACCGTGCCGCCGATTTGGTTCTGGCCCGGCACTGATTTGGCCAAGCACTGATCATGCTACGCGAGCCGTAGAAGCGAGCTCAATCGAAGGAGAAATCGAACAAGATGGATGCCGTCAACGATACCGCCACCGTCGATCCGGCCGCACTGGAGAAGAGCATCTCTGTAGCGACCGAGGCGCTGCTCGGCCATCGGCAATCCGACGGACATTGGGTGTTCGAACTCGAGGCCGACAGCACGATCCCGGCGGAGTATGTGCTGCTGTGCCACTATCTCGGCGAGCCCGTCGACAGCGTGCTGGAGGCGAAGATCGCCAACTACCTCCGCCGCGTGCAGGGCGCCCATGGCGGCTGGCCATTGGTGCATGACGGTCCGTTCGACATGAGCGCAAGCGTGAAGGCCTATTTCGCGCTGAAGGTGATCGGCGATTCCATCGACGCGCCGCATATGGTGAAAGCGCGCGAAGCGATCCGTTCGCGCGGCGGAGCGGCGGCGAGCAACGTCTTCACCCGCTTCCTGCTGGCGCTGTTTGGCGTCGTGACCTGGCGCGCGACGCCGGTGCTGCCGGTCGAGATCATGCTGCTGCCGATGTGGTCACCGTTCCACATCGCCAAGATCTCTTACTGGGCGCGCACCACGATGGTGCCGCTGATGGTGTTGGCCGCGCTGAAGCCGCGGGCCAAGAACCCGAAGGGCATCGGCCTCGACGAACTGTTCCTGGAGGATCCCAAGTCGGTCGGCATGCCTCCGAAGGCGCCGCATCAGAGCTGGGGCTGGTTCCTGCTCTTCCGCGGGCTCGACAGCGTGCTGCGCGTGGTCGAACCGCTATTCACGAAGAGGCTGCGCCAGCGCGCGATCGATGCCGCGCTCGCCTTCATCGAAGAGCGGTTGAACGGCGAAGACGGCATGGGCGCGATCTATCCGCCGATGGCCAACATCGTGATGATGTATGACGCGCTCGGCAAGGACGAGAACTATCCGCCGCGTGCCGCCACGCGGCGCGGCCTCGAGAAGCTGTTGGTGATCCGCGAGAACGAGGCCTATTGCCAGCCCTGCGTATCGCCGGTGTGGGACACTGCGCTGACGTGCCACGCGCTGCAGGAGGCCGGCGGCGAGGACACCATTACCAAGGCCAAGCAGGGGCTCGACTGGTTGAAGCCGCGGCAGGTGCTCGATTTCAAGGGCGACTGGGCGGTGAAGGCGCCCAACGTCCGGCCGGGCGGCTGGGCGTTCCAGTACAACAACGACCATTATCCCGACCTCGACGATACCGCCGTGGTGGTCATGGCGATGGACCGGGCGCGCCGCTACAACGGCACCAAGGAGTACGACGCGGCGATTGACCGCGCCCGCGAATGGATCGAGGGCTTGCAGAGCCGCGACGGCGGCTGGGCCGCCTTCGACGTCAACAACCTCGAATATTACCTCAACAACATCCCGTTCTCCGACCACGGCGCGCTGCTCGATCCGCCGACCGAGGACGTCACCGCGCGCTGCGTCTCGATGCTGGCGCAGCTCGGCGAGACCGAAAAGACCAGCAAGGCGGTTGCCGACGGCGTCGCCTATCTGCGCCGCACCCAGCTTGCCGAAGGTTCCTGGTTTGGCCGCTGGGGGCTGAACTACATCTACGGCACCTGGTCGGTGCTCTGCGCGCTCAACGCCGCCGGCGTCGACCATCAGGACCCGATGATTCGGAAGGCGGTCGACTGGCTGGTGTCGGTCCAGAATCAGGACGGCGGCTGGGGCGAGGACGCCGTCAGCTATCGGCTCGACTATCGGGGCTATGAGGTCGCGCCTTCGACCTCCTCGCAGACGGCATGGGCCTTGCTTGCGCTGATGGCAGCGGGAGAGGTCGAAAACCCCGCAGTTCGAGGGGGGGTCGAGTACCTAAAAAGCACACAGAGCGAAAAAGGACTCTGGGAGGAGCAGCGTTACACGGCTACAGGCTTTCCGCGTGTGTTTTACTTGCGTTATCATGGCTACTCCAAGTTCTTCCCGCTCTGGGCGCTAGCGCGGTATCGGAATTTGCGAAACACGAACAGCAGGGTGGTAGGGGTCGGAATGTGAATCTGGGGGCGGGGGCCGCCGCGACTGTGGGGAAAATGCTGGATCCGCGGCCGGTCTTGATCGTGACGGGATTAGTGCAGGAGGCTCGCATCGCAGCCGGGCCGGGCATGATCGTCATTTGTAGTTCCAGCGATCCTCAGCAGCTTCGCGAGCTATTGGCGACACTCGATTCGTCATCGTTCCGCGGCGTGATCTCGTTCGGCGTGGCCGGCGGGCTCGATCCGGCGTTGCGATCGGGCGACGTCGTGGTGGCGACGGAGGTGCTTTCCGGCGACAGTCGATTCCTGGCCGATATGGCCTTGAACGAGGAGATGGTTGCCAGCGCCACTTTGAAGCGCCGCAAGATCGTCAGGGGTGGGCTCGCCGGGGTCGAACAGGTGATTGCGGCCAGGGCCTGCAAGGCAGCGCTGCGCTCGGAAACCGGTGCTGCCGCCGTCGACATGGAGAGCCACATTGCTGCGGCCTACGCGGCCAAGGCGGGCATTCCGTTCGCGGCGCTCCGGGTGATCAGCGATCCCGCCCACCGCGCGCTGCCGGAATTGGCGAAGACCGCGGTCAAGCCGAACGGCGACATCGACCTGCGCAAGGTCCTGCGCGGGGTGGCACGCAACCCGCTGACGCTGCGCTCGCTGGTCTCGACCGGAATCGACTTCAACCGCGCGCTGCGCTCCTTGCGCGGCTGCCGTGGCTTCCTGCTGGGCGGCGAGACCCTCGTCCCCGTGGAGCCGATGATTCGCTCGGCGGCATAATCACTGAGAGCCGTAGCCCGGGTGAAGCGTCAGCGTAACCCGGGACCGCTCGCAAACGCAGATACAGGCATCCCGGGTTGCGCTTCGCTCCACACGGGCTACGAACAAAACAAAAGGCCCGACCGTCATCGACGGTCGGGCCTTTTGTTTATTCGATTGTTGCTCGCGTCTTACGCGGCAGTTGAGGCTTTCTGTGCGGCCTTCTGCTCAGCGGCGACCGCTTCGTCGCGGCGGATCTCGGAGAGCTTCTTCTGGACCTGCTCCGAGAAGATGTACTGCGCCGGACGCTGCTTCGTGAGATCGATCTCGGGGGCCATCGGACCCTTGGTGCGGATGCCGCGCATGGAGACCCACATGGCCTTCAGCGGGTTGTTGAGCGCCGCGATCGCCGCGGTCGGCTCGTAGCCGCAATGCGCCATGCAGTCGGCGCACTTCTCATACTTGCCGGTGCCGTAGGAATCCCAGTCCGTGGTCTCCATCAGTTCCTTGAAGGTCTTGGCGTAGCCTTCGCCGAGCAGATAGCAGGGCTTCTGCCAGCCGAAGATGTTGCGCGCCGGCATGCCCCAGGGCGTGCACTCGTATTCCTGGTTGCCGGCCAGGAAGTCGAGGAACAGGCCGGAATGCATGAAATTCCACTTCTTGCCCTTGCCGAGCGCAAAGACGTCCCGGAACAGCTTCTTGGTCTTGGTGCGGTTGAGGAAGTGCTCCTGGTCGGGCGCGCGCTCATAGGCGTAGCCCGGCGACATCGAGACGCCGACGCCGAGTTCGGTGGTGAAGTCGAGGAACTTTGCGATTTCCTCCGCCGGATGGCCGTCGAAGATGGTGGCATTGACATTGACGGTGAAGCCGCGCGCCTTGGCCGCCTTGATCGCGGACACCGCGCGGTCGAACACGCCCTTCTGAGACACCGCTTTGTCGTGATGGTCCTTCAGCCCATCGAGATGCACTGAGAAGAACAAATAAGGCGACGGCTCGAACAGATCGAGCTTCTTTTCCAGAAGCAGCGCGTTGGTGCAGAGCGAGACGAACTTCTTGCGTGCGACCAGCCCGCGGACGATTTCGCCGATCTCCTTGTGGATCAGCGGCTCGCCGCCGGGGATCGCAACCATCGGCGCGCCGCACTCGTCGGCCGCGTCCCAGCATTCCTGCGCCGTCATGCGGCGGTTGAGGATCGCGTCGGGATAATCGATCTTGCCGCAGCCCACGCAGGCGAGATTGCAGCGAAACAGCGGCTCCAGCATCAGCACGAGCGGATAGCGCTTGCGGCCCAGCAGCTTCTGCCTGAGCAGATAGCCGCCGATGCGCAGTTCCTTGAAGAAGGGTATTGCCATTCTTTCTCTCTCGACTCTCACGACCAAGTTTGGGTCAGCCCGCGGTCAGTTCGGCCGGCAGGCGGAATTCGATGTTCTCTTCCCGGCCCGGCAGGACCGACACCTTGACCGGTCCGGTGCGCCGCAACGCCTCGATCACGTCGTCGACCAGCACTTCGGGCGCCGACGCGCCCGCCGTGATGCCGACGGTCTTTGCATTCTTCAGCCATTCGGGGTTGAGTTCGCCGCCATCGGCAATGAGGTAACTGGCGACGCCGGCTTCGGTGCCGATCTCGCGCAACCGATTGGAATTGGAGCTGTTGGCGGCCCCCACCACCAGGATGACATCCACCAATTTGCTCAGGTCCCTTACCGCGGATTGGCGGTTCTGTGTGGCATAGCAGATATCTCGGATGTCAGGGCCTTGAATGTCTGTAAACCGGGCCTGGAGCGCCAGAATAATCTCACGTGTGTCATCTACGCTCAGGGTGGTCTGGGTGATGTAGGCGATCGGCGTATCGGCCGACAGCGTCAGGGCGTTGACATCCTCGACGCTCTGGACCAGCAGCACGGGGCCTGGAACCTGGCCCATGGTTCCCTCGACCTCGGGGTGGCCGGCATGCCCGATCAGGATCAATGACCGGCCCTTCGACATATAGCGCTTGCCCTGATTGTGGACCTTGGTGACCAGCGGGCAGGTGGCATTGAGCACCGGCAGGCCGCGTGCGGCGGCCTCTTCCTCGACGCTGCGCGCCACGCCATGGGCGCTGAACACGGTCACCGCGTTCGCCGGAACCTCGGAAAGGTCCTCGACGAAGATCGCGCCCTTGTTCTTCAGGCTCTCGACGACGTATTTGTTATGCACGATCTCATGTCGGACATAGACCGGCGGCCCGTATTTCTCGAGCGCGCGCTCGACGATCTCGATGGCGCGCACCACGCCCGCGCAAAACCCCCGCGGCTGCGCTAGAAAAACCTCCATAGGACGCCCGTTAAGCAAATTGCACCAATCTGATCCGAAAACCCGCGCGGCCGGACGTCCTGCAGCCGGCAGGTCCTGCCTGCTGCAATATCCGCACCACCAGTTCCTGCACTTAAGCCCACCCCCAAGCACACGGAAGAAGAGCGCTTTGTGTCAAAAAATGAGCGTCTAGGAAAGCCGGATTACGGAATGGTTATCACTCGGGTCGCCGGTTTAAGGTATTAAAATACCTAAAACTGCGGCATTAATGCCCACCCCATCTCACTTGTTCGTCACTTTATTGCCCGCTGGGGCGGGATATACCGCGCCCAACGCCGTTCCGGCCCGTTTCGACGCTTCTTCGTGAACCAGCGGTCGGGCGGTCAAAACAACATTAGATCGGCCCTGGGAACTCCGCTAGATAGCGGGCGTTTTCGGCGTGCTTCCTGTGATCAGAAAGAAATGAAGTGCTGACACGTATTGTTGTCTCGATTGTTAAGGCGTGCACGCGGTTTGCCATCCCTGTCGTCGTCCTCTCGCTGATATCAGCGGTCGCGGCGGGCTATTACGCGGCGCGCAACTTCACCATCAATACCGACATCAATACGCTGATCTCGCCCAACCTGGACTGGCGCCAGCGTGACATCCAGTTCGAGCAAGCCTTCGACCGCGAGCGCCTGATTCTTGCCGTCGTGGAGGCGCCGACGCCGGAGCTCACGGGCCTTGCCGCCAAGGCGCTGGCCGAGAAGCTCACCGGTGACACCAATCATTTCGAATCGGTCACGCCGCTCGGCTCCGGCGAATTCTTCGAGAAGAACGGGCTTCTGTTCCTGCCGACCGAGGAGGTCGCCCAGGTTACCGGCGAGCTCGAATCCGCCGCACCCCTGATCGAGATCATGGCCGGCGATCCCTCGATCCGCGGCCTCACCGGTGCGCTGGAGACGGGTCTTGCCGGCATCAAGCGCGGGCAGGCCAAGCTCGAGAACGCCGCTCGGCCCTTCAACCTGATCTCGCAGACGGTCGAGGATGTCCTCAGCAACAAGGGCAATCCGACCTTCTCCTGGCGCGAGCTCACCAGCGACAAGCCGCTGACCGATTCGGACAAGCGCGCCTTCATCGAATTCAAGCCGGTGCTCGACTATCAGGCGCTGGAGCCCGGTAAGGCGGCCACCGATGCGATCCGGCAGGCGGCCGCAGACCTGAAATTCCCAAGCGAATATGGCGCGCGCGTCCGCCTCACCGGACCGGTGCCGATCGCCAACGAGGAATATGCCACCGTCCAGGATGGCGCCGTCGTCAACGGCATCGGCACCGTGCTGATCGTGCTGGTGATCCTGTGGCTCGCGCTGCATTCGGCCAAGATCATCTTCGCCGTGTTCCTGAACCTGTTCATCGGGCTTGCGATCACCACCGCCGTCGGGTTGATGATGGTCGGCTCGCTCAATTTGTTGTCGATCGCCTTTGCCGTGCTGTTCGTAGGCTTAGGCGTCGATTTCGGTATCCAGTTCAGCGTCCGCTACCGCTCCGAACGCTTCAAGAACGACAACCTGACGCTGGCGCTGGAGAATGCGGCACGCCGCTCGGCGGTGCCGCTCTCGCTTGCGGCGATGGCGACCGCCGCGGGCTTCCTGTGCTTCCTGCCGACCGACTACAAGGGCATTTCCGAGCTCGGCAAGATCGCCGGCGCGGGCATGCTGATCGCGTTCCTCACCAGCATCACCACGCTGCCGGCGCTCCTGGACCTGCTCAATCCGCCCGGCGAGAAGGAGCCGGTCGGCTACGCGTTCCTCGCGCCCGTCGACCATTTCCTGGAGAAGCATCGCGTCGCGATCATCATCAGCACGCTCGCCCTCGTGATCGCCGGCCTGCCGCTGCTCTACTACATGAAGTTCGACTTCAACCCGATCAACCTGCGCAACTCGCAGGTCGAATCGATCGCGACGTTCCTCGATCTGAGGCGCGACCCGAACACCGGCGCCAATGCGATCAACGTGATGACGCATTCGGAAGCCGACGCCAGGAAGATCGAGGAGAGGCTGGAAAAGCTGCCGGAAGTGTTGAGCGTCCGCTCGCTCGACAGCTTCGTGCCGACCGATCAGCCTGCCAAGCTGAAGCTGATCGCGCAGGCGGCGAAGATGCTCAACCCGGCGCTCAATCCGGATTCGATCGATGCGCCGCCGACCGACCAGGAGAATGTCGAGTCCCTGAAGAGCTCGGCCGACAACCTCCGCAAGACCGCCGGCGACATCAAGAATGCGGGCGCGGTGGCTGCACGCCGGCTTGCGGATGCGCTGACCAAGCTCGCCGATTCGAATCAGGCGACGCGCGACAAGGCGCAGAACGTCTTCGTTTCGCCACTCAAGGTGGTGCTCGACCAGCTCAGGGACATGCTGCAGGCCCAGACCGTCACCTTGAAGTCGCTGCCGGAGGAGCTGGTACGTGAATGGAAGGCCAAGGACGGGCTGATACGGGTCGAGGTCCTGCCGAAGGGTGATCCGAACGACAATGACACGCTGCGCAAGTTCGCGGCCGCCGTGCTTGCGGCCGAGCCGACGGCGATCGGCGGCCCGGTCTCGATCCTGAAGTCCGGCGATACCGTGGTGAAGGCGTTCATCCACGCCGGCATCTGGTCGCTGATCGTGATTAGCCTGCTGCTCTGGCTGACGCTGCGGCGCATCGCCGACGTGCTGATGACGATCGTGCCGCTTCTGGTCGCGGGCGCCGTGACGCTGGAAATCTGCGTGCTGATCGGGCTGCCGCTCAACTTCGCCAATATCGTCGCGCTGCCGCTGTTGCTCGGCGTCGGTGTCGCCTTCAAGATCTACTACGTCACTGCCTGGCGTCAGGGCAGAACGAATCTGCTGCAATCGAGCCTGACGCGGGCAATCTTTTTCAGCGCGCTGACCACGGCAACCGCGTTCGGCAGCCTGTGGCTTTCAAGTCATCCAGGAACCGCGAGCATGGGTAAATTGCTCGCGCTCTCGCTGGTCACGACTCTCGCCGCGGTGCTGCTCTTCCAGCCGGCATTAATGGGTAAACCGCGCGACGTCCGGAAGGACGCAGATATCGCCGACGACGTCACCTGATGGGGCGGCGGCTGGGGCGGCTGCTGCCTGCTTCTGGCCCGTCTGCTGTTTGGACGACGCGGCCGGCGCGGTGGCGGGAGCCGAGCTCACCGAGCCCGTGGTTTTGGGCGGCGTCTGAGCGGCTGACTGGGCTGCCCCTTTGGGTGCGGGTGCGGCGCCCTTGGCCATGCTGTTGGCAGGGGGCGTGCTGTTGGCGGCGCTGGAGGCAATCGGAGGCCCAACGCGGGTCCAGGTCTCGCCGCCGCAGAGAAAGCCCAGCACGCAGCCTTGAATCTCGAGCTTGTCAGAACCAATTGGCTTGATCGTAGAGCTGTAGAGCTGACCGTCCTTGGCATTATAGACTTGGCCCTCCCACGCATCCGTGCCCGCCTTCTTCTTCATGTCGATCAGGATCGGCATGCCGAGCGTGGGCCGGCTTTGCTTCGCGGCGTCCGGATTCTGCGTATCCTTGCCGCCGGGGGTCTTCTCCCAGGCGACTGCGCCCCAGAGGCTGCCGTTGCATTGTGCGACCCGGATATGGGCGACACCGTCAGCCACGCGCCAGTCGCCGGTCGGATCCGCGGCCAGCGCTGGGACCATTGTGCTCGCCAAAACGAATCCCGAGTATGCTATGGTGCGCGCGAGCTTGGGTGGGCAGTGCAACATGGTCTTACCTGTGCTTAAGTGTACAAGGGCCAAAGCTTGGGGGCAAAACGCCGCATTCGGCGTTTTGAGTTGACGAAATGACCATCAACCGACGTATGTAGCCGATGCTAAGCTCAAATCTAGACGTTTCCGAGATGTTTGTGGAGCGCCAGGCGCAGCGCAGTTCCCTGCACGCGCGCTACTTGAACGAGCAGCTCGTGCGCGTGCTCAAAACCATCGGCTATGACGTCGGCTTTCAGAAAGGGCAAGGCCAATATCTCTTCGATCGTGAGGGGGCACGGTATCTCGACCTACTCAGCGGATTTGGCGTTTTTGCGATCGGCCGCAACCACCCGGCGCTGCGCCAGGCCTTGAAGAGCGTGCTGGATGCCGATCTGCCCAACCTCGTGCAGCTCGATGTGTCCACGCTCGCCGGCATCCTGGCCGAGCGCCTCCTCGAATATGTGCCATATCTGGACAAGGTATTCTTTTCCAATTCGGGCGCCGAGACGGTAGAAGCCGCCATCAAGTTCGCGCGTGGCGCGACCGGGCGGCCCGGCATCGTGTCCTGCTCGCATTCGTTTCACGGATTGTCCTATGGCGCGCTGTCGCTGATGGACGATGCGAACTTCCGCTCCGGCTTCGAGCCGCTATTGCCCGGCTGCACCCAGATTCCGTTCAACGATCTTGCCGCGCTCGAGCAGGCGCTGTCGTCGCGCCAGGTCGCGGCCTTCATCGTCGAGCCGATCCAGGGCAAGGGCGTCAACATGCCCTCGGACGAATTCCTGCCCGGTGCTGCGGCGTTGTGCCGGAAATATGGCACGCTGTTCGTCGCCGACGAGATTCAGACCGGCATCGGCCGCACCGGCAAATTCCTCGCCGTCGAGCACTGGAATGTCGAGCCCGACATGGTGCTGCTGGCGAAAGCGCTGTCCGGCGGTCATGTCCCGGTCGGCGCGCTGCTGACGCGCAAGAGCATCTTCGACAAGATCTTCAACCAGATGGATCGCGCCGTCGTGCACGGCTCGACATTCTCGAAGAACGATCTGGCGATGGCCGCCGGCATCGCAACGCTCGACGTCATCAAGGCCGAGAAGCTGGTTGAGCTGGCCGCCAAGCGCGGCGCCGAGCTCCGCCTCGCGCTGACGCGCATGTTGCCAGGCTACGAGCTGATGAAGGAAGTCCGCGGCAAGGGATTGATGATCGGCATCGAGTTCGGCCCGCCGAAGTCGCTGCGCCTGCGCGCATCCTGGAACGTGCTGGAGACCGCGAACAAAGGCCTGTTCTGCCAGCTCATCACCGTGCCGCTGTTCAAGGACCACAAGATCCTGACCCAGGTCGCCGGCCACGGCCTCCACACCATCAAGCTCCTGCCGCCGCTCGTCCTCACCGAGGACGACTGCACCTGGATCGAAAAGGCTTTCGACACCGTGATCGCCGGCAGCCACAAGGTCCCCGGCGCGATCTGGTCGCTCGGCAAGACGCTGGTCGACAACGCGGTGCGCAAGTCGGCCTGATTAATTCTGCGGCTTCCTTAGCCCGGATGAAGCGAAGCGTAATCCGGGATCATGGTCGTTCGCGAACCGGTTCTCGGATTACGCTGCGCTCCATCCGGGCTACAATGCTAAATCACTCTGTCAACGACCTGGGAGCAGATGAAATGCACATTGCAGGCGGTTGTCATTGCGGAGCCATCCGCTACGAGGTTGAAGGTGAAGCCCTTACGCACGCGCTCTGCCACTGCACGGATTGCCGACGTCACGCCGGCGCGCCGATGGTCGCCTGGACGATGTATCCCGCCGCTGCCGTCAAGGTGACCCAAGGGCAGCCCAAGGTCTACGAATCATCCGAGCACGGCCGCCGGCATTTTTGCGCGAATTGCGGCACCGGTCTTTTTTACGTCAATGAGCAGATGCTGCCCGGGATCATTGATATCCAGAGCGGAACCTATGATGATCCTGACGTCGTTCCGCCAATGATCCATGTCCAGGTCGCCGAGCGGATCCAATGGATGGAACGCGCGCACGAGCTGCCCGTATTCGACCGATACCCGCCGCAGCAATAGCAGCACCACCAGGATCCTGTAGCCCGGATGAAGCGAAGCGCAATCCGGGAACAGTGTCGCAAGCAAACCCCGGATTACGCTTCGCTCCATCCGGGCTACGAAGCTGGAGTCCGCATCGCCGTCTCGAACTTCTCGCCGAACTCGGCGAGCTCGTCGGCGGCGAGGTCGCTGACGGCCCAGAAGTTCAGGCCGTGATCGCTCCAGTGGCGGATGTTGAAGCCCTGCCGCTGGCTCGTCCTGGCGGCGTGGCGCTCGGTGTCTGATGTCTGCGCGACGAACAGGTTGATGACGTGCTGGCGCCTTCGATAGACCACGGCGCCGATCGGGCGGGCGTCGACATAGTCGAGGCGTCCGCCGATCAGGGTGAAGCCCAGGGCGGTGAGGTCGATCACGGGCGGGGCGACATCGAGCCTGCCGTTGAACCACGGCTTGACCGTGTGCTGGTCGGTGGAAAGCACGTCGGTGAGATGGCCGGCCTGCAGCGAGCGCAGGTGCGCCGAGACCAGTTCCGACTGGACGCGTGTGTCATCGTCATTGCGCAGGATGACGGCGACGAGCCCGGTCGCAGCCATCGCGGAGACCGCCGATCCCAGCGCGAAGCCGCGCAGCACCGCGCGGCGGCTTGGCGCGGCCTTCGGCTGCGGCAGCGCGGCCTCGATGCGCCGTCGCAACTCGGGCGGCGCAGTGTAGCTTGCACCCTTTTCCGCGATCATCCGGCTCATCGCGCGATAGTCTTTCGCCAGCTCCGTGCAGCGCGGGCAGCCTGCGATGTGGTCCTCGACCTCGCGCGCATGTCCCGCGTCGAGCTCGCCGTCGATCAGCGCCTGAAGCAGCACCTCGGCTTCCTCGCAGGTCATTTTGCTTGCTCCTGTTCCGCGAGCCACGCCGAGCGCAGCATCGCGCGGGCGCGGGCAAGTCGCGACATCACGGTGCCGACGGGGACGGCCGCAACATCGGCGATCTCGCGGTACGAAAGGTTCTGGATTTCCCGGAGCACGAAGGTCTCGCGAAACGGTTCGGCAAGCGCCGCGATCAGCCGGCGAATTGCCGCGGAATCCTTCTCGCGCAGCATCTGCGTCTCCGGCGTCTCCTGCGCCTCATGCCAGAGCGGGGTTGCATCCGCGCTGTCGGCGACGTCCTCGATCGCGCCGGTCTTGATGCCCGCGCGGCGCGCATATTCGGCACGGCAGACATTGCGCAGGATCGCGAACAGCCATGGCTTCATTGCCGGCCCGCGATAGCTGTCGAAATGCTTGTAGGCGCGCAGGAAACACTCCTGCACCGCATCCTCGGCATCGCTGGCGTCCCGCAGGAGATAGCGTGCCAGTGTATAGGCATCGTCGAGATAAGGCAGTGCGGCCTCGCGAAAGCGCCGCGCCTTCTCGGGATCTTCCTCCGACGCTTTCATCGCCTCATGCCCGGTTTGTGCGGCGAATGTCTTGGCCCGGCCGGTGTCGATCCGCCGGCCGGGCAGGGTTGCGCTGGCAGAGATTGCCAACTTACTCGACCCTGATCATGCCTGTCATGTGCGGGTGCAGCGAACAAAAATATTTGTACTCGCCGGCCTCCGTGAAGGTGAATGAAAAGCTGCCGTCGGTGTCCATGGGTTTCGACCTGAATTTTCCCGCGCACACCACCGTGTGCGGAATGTCGTCGCGATTGGTCCAGGTGACGGTCGTGCCGACCTTCACGTCGAGCTGCGCGGGCTGGAAAACAAAGTTGTCGATATGCACTTCCATATCGGCGGCACGCGCAGCGCTGGCGGGGAGCAGCATGGCCGCGGCGACGGCGATGCCGAAGTCACGGCGATTGATCGTGCTCATGAACCTGTCCCTCTTCAGCCCTGCAGCGGCGTGTCGATGATGGCGAGGCGCTCCTGCCCCTGCTTGAAGTTGACGCTGGCGATGCCGAGCACGCTGCGCAGCTTGGCATCCTCGACCTTCATCGGGCCCGGTGAGGGCGCAGTGCCGGGCGCCGGCTGCGGAAAGGCGGTCGAGCGCGCGGTGTGGAAGGTGACGTTGCCTTCGACCTTCTGCATCACCTGGTGGATGTGCCCGTTCAGCACCGTCACCGAGCCGAAGCCCTTCACATATTCCAGCGCGCGTGCGCCGTCCTCGGTGCCCCAGCCCCAGGTCGGATAGACGGTCCATAGCGGGATGTGGGCGAACAGCACGATCGGGGTCGATTTCGAGCGGCCCTTCAGATCGTCCTCGAGCCATTCGAGCTGCTCGGCGCCGAGATTGCCCAGGCCTCCGGCCTTGAGGTCGACGACGTTGACGAGGCCGACGAAGTGCACGCCGCCGGCGTCGAACGAATACCAGCCGGCGCCCCTGGTGCCGCGGCCGTAGCGCTCCTTGTAGAGCTTGACTTCCTCGTCGATCAGATCGTGCTCGCCCGGCACGTAATGCACGTCGAGCTTGGCCTGCGAGATGACGCGCTCGGCATTGTCGAACTCGGCGGCCTTCGACAGATGCGTGATGTCGCCGGTGTGGATCATGAAGGAGGGTTTCGCGGGCATGGCGTTGATCTTGCCGATTGCTTCTTCCAGCGTGCCAAGCGCGTTCGGATTGGCGGCCTTGTCGAAGCCGACATGGCTGTCGCTGATCTGCAGGAAGGTCATGCCAGAGGCCTCGGCCGCTTGCGCCGAGCCGACCATGCCGAGCGAGCGCGGCACGCCGCCCGCCACTGTCCAGAGCACGCCGGTGCCCGCCCAGGTCATGCACTCCAGCACCCGGCGGCGGCTGACGCCGCGCTCTTCATCCCTGTGGTCGTGATCGAACTCGCTCATCGCAGTTCTCCATGCGCCCGTGATTGGGCCAGCGGAGACGTGATCGGGCGAGGGGAGGGGTTATTCCTGGCGGCGAAGCTCCATTGGCGCGAGGCGATGACGATTTCGTGAGTTGCTGCAAATCTCCGGCCGTCAGGCCGCTGCGACCCAGCCTCGGAACGTGAATCCGGCGTAGAACAGGGCGACGTCGGAAAAGCCCGCTTCCGCGAGGAGTGCTTCGTCCTCTTCGGCGGACAGAACGGGCAGCCGCTGCGCCATGGAAGCGGCAGAGGCTGCCACCTGCGCGGGATCGGCTCCCGTGCCGTTCGCGAACATGATGGACCGCGTCAGCCAGCGTTCGAGCGCGCCGTCCCGCGGCCGGCTGTGATGCGCCACGACGAGCGCCGCGCCCGGCTTGAGCCGTTGCCGCATCTCGCACAGCGTGCGCAGGCGCCCTGGCTTCGAAAGGAAATGCAGCGTCAACAGGCAGGTCGCGCCATCGAAGGGGCCGGCAGGCGCGTCTTCGATCAACCCTTGCACCAACCGGACCCTCGAGGCGAGCGGCCCCAGCACGTTGCGCGCGAGATCGAGCATCTCCGCCGAGGGATCTATCCCCGTGAAGCCCCAGCGCGGCCTTGCCTCGGCGAACGCCTTCAGCTCCAGACCGCCGCCGGCACCGAGGACGAGGATATCAGCCGCTTCCGGCGCGCGTTCGACGAGCAGCAGCGCCGCCATGCGCTGAAGATCGGCGAAGCCCGGCACCTTGCGCGGCGTATCCTCGGCGTAGCGGGCGACTGCTGCGGGATCGCTGAAGTGGCGCAAGATCTCGGAAACCGGCGCGACAGCGGTGGATGCGTCATTCTTCATGCGCGCTCTCCAGGGTGACGCGTTTGCTCGGCGATGTGCAGCAGGACGTGGATCAGTTCGATATCCGTGAGGCCCTTTTCGGGGACGTAGATGGTCAACCGCTGCGGATAGGGGCCGAAGGGGAAGTTGTAGAGTTTCATGAGTCCGATCGTCGGTGGCGGCGCGGCGTGCCCGGCTGCGCGACGATATAACGTCCCTTCATATCTTTCGCAACTTCAATTATTACGTGATGGCGTTCGGCGTTTTGATGGTTTGCGGACGAGCTAGGGTCGACAAAACTCAAAGTGAGCGGCCGGTATTGTGTCGGCGCGTGCTGGACAAAACTCTCTCGATCTGGCGGGCACCGAAGCGAACTCGCATACGGCGGCGCAGAGCTAGCCAAGGCTCGGCGTTCGTCTAGATGGCTGCCATCCTGGCGCCCCGTTCCTCCCCGACGGTGACCGAAACCAAGTCGTGTCGCCGCGCGTTCGTCCGCGCGCAAGAGGAGAAGCCCGTCATGTCAAGACCAGCAATCGCGTTTGTGTTGGCTCTGGCCGCGACCGCGGCCAACGCGCAAGATACTAAGTCTGGACAATCGCACACGCCGGCCGTTGCCGGCGCGAATGGAACACGGCCGTTCCTATTTGATGGACGAATGCGAGGTGATGGCGCCCGCCAGGGAGCGCTCGCCGACGATCATCACCCCAACGCTGGCGCCATCGTCGTGCCACCGAAAGCAAGCCAGCCTGGGCACGAACGATGAGTCCGCGCACCCGCGGTGCTGCAGTGAGCCGGCGTCATCGTTCCGATCGCGCGAATTCCCGCAGCGCCTGCAACAGCATTGGCGGCGCTTCCTGCGCCACGCAATGACCGATGCCCTCGAAATTCCACGCGCTGACATCGGGAATGAGCGAGACGGCCCGTGATGCCATCTCCTTGTAGATCGGCCAGGACTTTTCGGCCGTGGCCACGCGCACGGGGCAATCGATTTCACTGAGCCAGCCGAAAGGATTGCCGCGCGCATCTCCGGCGTAGACCTGCTCCATCGCCTCGAAGATCGGGCGCAGGATCTGCGACTCGATTTCGGGCGTGCAACGAAGCCGTACCCTTCCGTTCTCCAGGGGCGCAAAGCCATGCCTGATATAGGCCCAGAGCGAAGTCTCGGACCATTCTGCAAATGCCGGCGCGGCGCGATAACGGGTGAACACCGCGTCAAAACTGTCGAACTCGGCCTGGCGGCGCAGGGCGCCTTGCACGGAGGAGGTTGCTCGTTCGCTCAATCCCGTCACGCCGTCGCGCGCCGCGCACGGATCCATGACGGTCGGCTCCATCACGAACAGGCGCGCGAAACGTCCCGGCAGTAGTTTTGCGGCAAGCAGCAGGTCGGTTGCGCCTGCGCTGTGGCCGATGCCGTAGATGTCGTGCAGGCCGAGCTCCTCGACGACGCTGCACACGTCCTGCGCGTAGTCCTGAAAGTGATAGAAGTTCGCCGCGGGCTTGTGGCTGTCGCCGTGGCCGCGGCGATCGAGTGCATACACGGTGTAGTCGGATGCAAGATCGCACGCCACGTCATCCCAGACATTGGCCACAAAACCGGTGCCGTGAAGCAGAAGTGCAGGTGGCCGGTGCGAGCCTTCCTCGCCCCATTGCACCAGCGCAATGTGCTTATCTGCAGACCCGATCGAGAGGCGGCGCTGACTGACCATGCATTCTACGCCGCAGAAATAAGCGTGATCCGGCCTGCCTCGCCGCGCTTACGATGCGGCTTCAACCTGATTTCCACTTCCTGGTCGAAAGCAGTGAGCATCCGCATCAGTTTTTCCACGGACGCGAGCCTGAGGTGACCCCGCAGGAGTTTCGACAGGTCGGGTTGTTTCATTTCGACCAGCTTGGCGGCCTCCGTTTGAGTCAACTCCCGTTCGGCCATCAGCCGCTTGAGCTGAACGACCAACGCCGCCTTCAACTGATGCTCCTCGGCATTGGGCAGGCCAAGATCAGCGAAAATGTTGCCGGACCCCTTGGTATGGGCGGGCACTTTTTTCTTGACGCTCATCGCTGATCTTCCTTGGTTGCTTTGGGAACGTAGCGACAACGTAGCCCGGATGGAGCGTAGCGCAATCCGGGGTTGCCGCCACGTGCGAATTGCTCCCGGATTACGCTGCGCTTCATCCGGGCTACGGGCTTTGTTACTTGGCGTCCTCCAAAATCATCGCAGCAGCCTTCTCCGCGATCATCGCGGTCGGTGTGTTGGTATTGCCCGACGTGATCGTCGGCATCACGGACGCATCGGCAACGCGGAGGCCGGCGATGCCGTAGAAGCGCAGGCGTTCGTCGACCACGGCCATCGGATCGTTGGCCGTGCCCATCTTTGCGGTGCCGACGGGGTGGAAGATCGTGGTGCCGATATCGCCGGCGGCCTTGGCGAGCGATGCATCGTCATCGCCGACGGAAGGGCCGGGCAGATATTCTTCTGGCCGGTATTGCGCGAGCGTTTTCTGCTTCATCAGGCGCCGCGTTGTGCGGATCGCATCGGCGGCGACCTGGCGGTCCTCGTCGGTCGAAAGATAATTCGGTGCGATCGACGGTTTCTCGTCAGGCTTAGCCGAGCGGATGCGCACGGTGCCGCGCGAGGTCGGTTGCAGATTGCAGGCGCTCACCGTGATCGCGGGGAAGCGGTGCAGGGGATCGCCGAACTTGTCGAGCGACAGCGGTTGCACGTGGAACTGGATGTTGGCGCGCTCGCGGGTGGAATCGGAGCGGGTGAAGATGCCGAGCTGCGACGGCGCCATGGTCAGGGGACCGCGGCGGCGCAGCGCGTAGTCGAGGCCCATCAGGCCGCGGCGGACCAGCGAGTAATAGGTTTCGTTCAGCGTGCGCACGCCAGTGACCTTGTAGATCGCGCGCTGTTGCAGATGGTCCTGCAGGTTGCGCCCGACGCCCTGCCTGTCGAGCACGACGTCAATGCCGAGCGGAGCGAGCCAGTCGGCGGGCCCGATGCCGGAGCGCTGCAGCACCTGCACCGATCCGATCGCGCCGGCAGTCAGGATCACTTCGCCCTTGGTGCGGGCCTCGATGGTCTCATTGCCGCGGATGAAGCGCACGCCGACGGCGCGGCCCTGCTCGACGATCAGCCGATCGACCAGCACGTTCTTTTCCAATCGCAGGTTCGGCCGGTGCAGTGCGGGCTTCAGGAAGCCGCGCGCGGAAGACCAGCGGCGGCCGCGCTTCTGGTTGACGTGGAAATAGCTCACGCCTTCATTGTCGCCGGTGTTGAAATCGGGAATGCGCCTGATGCCCATTTCTTCCGCGGCATCGCCGACGGCGTCTAGCACTTTCCAGGACAGCCGCGGCGCCTCGATGCGCCAGCCGCCGCCCGTGCCATGGTCCTCGCTCGGCCCGAGGAAATGATCCTCGAGCCCACGGAACACCGGCCGCACGTCGTCATAGCCCCAGCCGGTGAGGCCGAGTTGGCGCCAGTGATCGTAATCGGCGGCCTGTCCGCGCATCGAGATCATGGCGTTGATCGCCGAGCAGCCGCCGATCACCTTACCGCGAGGATAGGCGAGCGCGCGACCGTTGAGGCCGGGTTCCGCCTCGGTCTTGAACATCCAGTCGGAACGCGGATTGCCGATCGCGAAGAGATAGCCGACCGGGATGTGAAACCAGATCCAGTTATCGTCGCCGCCGGCTTCCAGCACCAGCACGCGCTTTGCCGGATCGGCCGAGAGCCGGTTGGCCATGATGCAGCCGGCCGTGCCAGCGCCCACGACGATATAGTCGAAATCACCCTCGAGCTTCCCAGGCATTCTCTTGCTTTCCACCCGTCCGCAACCGCGTTGCTCGAAAATGTTCCAGGCATTCAAGCATTTTTCTGCTGTCGTAGAGCATGATCCGGAAAAGTGGAAACCGGTTTTCCGAGAAGATCATGCTCAAACAAATAGTCAGACGTGGGTGGGCGGGACAAGTCCCAGCCATGATAGCTGGGCATGGGCAGCCAGCCGCGCCTGTTGGGTGGACCGCAGCTTGCATGGTACAAAGATCACAGACGTTTGAATCACAGATCTGAGAAGTGCCATGCCCATCGTCAACCGCGTCGCCGACCTGCAGCCCGCCATCCAGGCCTGGCGGCGGGATATCCATGAACATCCCGAGCTGATGTACGACACCCACCGCACTGCAGCATTCGTTGCCGAGCGGCTGCGCGAATTCGGCTGCGACGAGGTCGCCACGGGGCTCGGCCGCACCGGCGTGGTCGGCGTCATCAAGGGCAAGAAACCCGCCGGTAATGGCGACATCAGGGTGATCGGGCTGCGCGCCGACATGGATGCGCTGCCGATCGAGGAGGAGACCAGTCTGCCTTATGCCTCCAAAACGCCGGGCAAGATGCACGCCTGCGGCCATGATGGGCACACCGCGATGCTGCTGGGCGCCGCCCGCTACCTCGCCGAGACCCGCAATTTTGCCGGCAACGCGGTCGTGATCTTCCAGCCGGCCGAGGAGGGCGGCGCGGGCGCTGCCGCGATGATCAAGGACGGGCTGATGGAGCGGTTCGGCATTGAGCAGGTCTATGGCATGCATAACGGCCCTGGGATCCCCGTCGGCTCGTTTGCCATCCGGACCGGCCCGATCATGGCGGCAACGGACGCGATCGACATCAGGATCGAAGGCCACGGCGGCCACGCCGCGCGGCCGCACAAATGCATCGACAGCGTGCTGGTCGGCTCGCAATTGATCACGGCGCTGCAGTCGATCGTCTCGCGCACCGTCGATCCCTTGGATTCGGCCGTCATTTCGATTTGCGAATTCCACGCCGGCAATGCGCGGAACGTGATCCCGCAGACCGCGGAGCTGCGCGGCACGGTGCGCACACTGACGCCGGAGGTGCGGGCGCTGGTCGAGAAGCGCGTCCATGAGGTGGCCGCTGGCGTCGCGCAGATGACCGGCGCCAGGATCGACCTCACTTACGAGCGCGGCTACCCCGTCACTGTCAACCATCGCTCGCAGACCGAGTTCGCGACCAGGATCGCCAAGGAAATCGCCGGCGAGAATAACGTCCACGAAATGCCGCCGATGATGGGCGCGGAAGATTTCGCCTACATGCTGGAAGCGCGCCCCGGCGCCTTCATCTTCTGCGGCAACGGCGACAGCGCCGGCCTGCATCACCCCGCCTACAATTTCAACGACGAGGCGATCGTCTACGGCACGTCCTACTGGATCAAGCTGGTGGAGAACACGCTGGCGGCGTGACGTCTTGTCGTTCCAGGCCGTAGGGTGGGCAAAGCGAAGCGTTCCCACCTTTCTTGCACCGCCCGTGGATGGTGGGCACGCTTCGCTTTGCCCACCCTACGCGACTGTCTCCTTCCGTCATTGCGAGCGCAGCGAAGCAATCCATGCGTCCGCTTGTGGAGAGATGGATTGCTTCGTCGCTGCGCTCCTCGCAATGACGGAGTTGCGTGGCGCGGTCTTCGCGCACAAAACAAAAAGGCCCGCGTGTTGCGCGGGCCTTTATCGTTGAGAGGTTCGCTGCTCAGAACACGTTCGCGAACAGCACGTAGAGCGAAGCCGACAGCATGATCGCGGCGGGCAGCGTCAGCACCCAGGCCATCACCATGTTGCGGATGGTCGCGACCTGCAGGCCCGAACCGTTGGCGGCCATGGCGCCGGCAACGCCCGATGACAGCACGTGCGTGGTGGACACCGGCAGGCCGAAAGTATCGGCCGCGAAGATCGTGCCGGCGGCGACGAGTTCGGCGGAGGCGCCCTGCGCGTAGGTCAGGTGGGTCTTGCCGATCTTTTCGCCGACCGTGATCACGATCCGCTTCCAGCCGATCATGGTGCCGAGGCCGAGCGCAATCGCGACCGCGATCTTCACCCAGGTCGGGATGAATTTGGTCGCGCTGTCGAGCGAGGCCTTGTAGGCGTTCAGCGTCGCGATGTCTTCCTTGCTGAGGTCGCTCTCCTTGTCCTTCATCAGGAAGCGGATCGCTTCCGAAATCAGGTACATGTCGTTGCGGGTGTTGCCGACGGCTTCCGCGGGCACCTTGGTCAGCGAGCCGTACTTCATCACCTGGTTGCTGACATCCTGTACCAGCACCGCGAGCGAGGGGAAGGTGCCCTCATTGAGGTGGTGCAGCGAGATGTACTGCGTCACGGCCGGACGGGGATCGCCGATAATGCTGTGACCGGCGCCCTTCGCCGCGATCACCTTGGAGGCGGCTTCCGAGTTCTTCTGGAACTGGGCGATCTGGGATTCCGGCAGCGCGCGGTTCAGCGCATAGGCGGTCGGCACTGTGCCGATCAGGATCAGCATGATCAGGCCCATGCCCTTCTGCCCGTCGTTGGAGCCGTGCGCGAAGCTGACGCCGGTGCAGGTCAGGATCAGCAGGCCGCGGATCCAGAGCGGCGGCGCCTTGTTGCCTTCGGGCGCGGCATAGAGCGCAGGGTTGCGCACCATCATCTTGAGCACGAGCAGCAGTATCGCGGCGCAGACGAAGCCGACCAGCGGCGACAGCAAGAGCGCGTAGCCGATCTCGGTGGCCTTGCTCCAGTCGACGCCGGAGGTGCCATCGCGGCCGCGCATCAGCGCATTGGCGATGCCGACGCCGATGATCGAGCCGATCAGCGTGTGCGAGGACGAGGCCGGCAGGCCGAAATACCAGGTGCCGAGATTCCACAGGATCGCGGCGATCAACAGCGCGAACACCATGGCGAAGCCGGCGCTGGAGCCGACCTGCAGAATCAGCTCGACCGGCAGGAGCGAGATGATGCCGAATGCGACCGCGCCAGACGAGAGCAGCACGCCGAGGAAGTTGAAGAAGCCCGACCACATCACCGCGACTTCGGCGGGCAGCGAATGCGTGTAGATCACGGTCGCGACCGCGTTGGCGGTGTCGTGGAAGCCGTTGACGAATTCAAAGCCGAGCGCAATCAACAGCGCAACGAACAGCAGGATGTAGGGCAAGAAGGTGGTGACGCGGGTGCCGGTGGCATCGACGTCGGAATAGATGCTGTAGGCGACGAACAGCAACCCCGCCGCGAGGATGCCGAAGAAGAGGATCATCGTCAGCGGATTGAAGCCCTTATCGAGATTTGGCCTTGAAGCCGGCTGAATCGGTCTTTCGTCGCGTACTGAAGTATTGAGTGCAAAATCGGTCATTCTGACGCCCCGTCGAAATACGGAAGGAGGCCCTTAGTCTTGACCATTGACTTGAAGGTTAGATGACAGCCGTAGTTTGCTTGAATGAAACGCGTGTCGCAACGGTGCTTGAGTGTTGCATCGATGATCGTCTGTCACGCGCGCTCGCGACATGAATGTTGACCATTCACATGACGAGCCATGCACGCAGCGAAGGTGTGTGATGGAAAGGAAGCGGTCGGGCGCTGCCTGACGCCGGGGCTGTGGCGCCGCGGCAGCGCGCCGACCTCATGGGAACGTCATTGGCGTGAACAAGACGCCCCAAACTCCCCCTGTAATAGGAGAGTATTATCCATCAATGTAAGGTTGTAAATAGATATCAGTCTTATCAACGGCTTGATATTTGCAGTGCTATGCATGGTGCCATGCTTATGCCGCAGCCTGCGCGCGTTTCCTCAAGAGTTCCGCGGCGATCTTCAGGTCTTCGACAAAGCGTTGATATTCCCGCGCTTTCGCATCCTCATCGGGCAGCCGCAGCAGATAGGAAGGATGCACCGTCACCAGCGCCTTCACCTCGTCGTCGAGATCGATCAGCCGGCCGCGGTTTTTGCCGATCGGCGTGAGCTTGTTGAACACGCATTGGGCAGCGGTCGCGCCCATCGCCACCACCAGGTCCGGCTTGATCGAGGCGAGTTCCCGCTCATACCATTGGCGGCAGGCCTTGATCTCCGGCGTATTCGGCTTCTGGTGCAGGCGGATCTTGCCGCGCGGCACAAATTTGAAATGCTTCACCGCATTGGTGATGTAGACTTTCTTGCGGTCGATGCCGGCCTCTTCGAGCGCGCGATCGAGCATTTGTCCGGCGGGACCGACGAACGGTTTTCCGGCGAGATCTTCCTTGTCGCCCGGCTGCTCGCCGACCAGCATCACCTGTGCGCTTTGCGGGCCTTCGCCGAACACGGTCTGGGTCGCGTGCTCATAGAGATGGCAGGCGCGGCAATCGGCGGCTTCCTCCCGCAGCGCACTCAGACTATCGGAATGGCGGATCATGGCGGGTTCCGGTGGCGTGGCGCTTTCGCTTGCGGGTTTAATCGTCAAAGCCTCCGGCAGGTTCCGCGATTGCTTCGCTGCCAGCCGTGCCGGGTTGAAGATAACAGCGTAATGACGCTGCCAGATCTCCTCCAGCCGATTGCCTGCGGGCATCCCGGCCTCGCTGATGCCTGGCGTGATCGACACCGCATGTCCATCCCAATGCGCGCAGACATCTGATGTGAGGATCGACCAGGGCATGTCGGCAAAGCGGCTGGCGAAGAAGGGCGCGGCCAGTTCCACGACATGGTGCTGCGGCTCGAACCAGGCGACGAAATGTGATTTGTGCTCGCGCCCGATCTCGCGGAAGCGGATCGACGTCCGCATCCGCTGTGCCTCGTGATGCACGGCCTTCGCCATCGCATGGATACGCGCGACGTCGGGATCGTCAGCGACGTCGAGCAGGTCATGGTCGCGGCGCAGGCGCCACAACAGGCGATAGAGCAGGGCAAAGCGCTCGGCGTCGCGATGCAGGATCGCGGTTTTCGCCAGCTCGACGAATTTGGCCGGCACATTGAACGTGCCGTGCGGCGGCTCGAGCGGCGCTTCGGCCGTCGATGTTTCGGGCTGATCGGGCCCGTGGCCGCGCACCGTCCAGGTCACGTCGGCCGGCGTCACGTCGTTCAATACCAGCGTCCGCGCCGCCGAGCGCCAGCCGTCGAAATCAGTCTCGCTGCCCAGGATGATGTGGTGCATGGCACTTACTCTCCCTCCTGTCATGCCCGGGCTTGATCGGGTCATGAAGGTCTTGATCAATCCCATTGATTTCATTCATGAATTTATCCCGTTACCAATCCGATTGACTCCTCCCGCATAGTTGGCTTTATATTAGAACATACCATGAACAATTGGGCCAGCTTCTGGTTTCTCCCTTAAGCCAGCAGCGGCCCCGATATCTTCCTTAAGGAGCGGCGCATGACGAGCGCACGCCTGAGCACGCTTGCGTCCTTGCGCGGGCGCATTGAACGCATTGAGACATCCAATGAAGCGCATGCGCTGCAGCGGATCGCGCTGGGACATGCCGGCGCCGATGCGATGCTCAAGGGCGGGCTTGCGAGAGCCGCGGTGCACGAAGTGTTTGCCGAGGGCCACCAGGGCGCTTCCGCCACCGGCTTCATCGCAGGGCTCGCCGGCCGTCTTGCCGCGCGAAAGCCGCTGGTCTGGGTGCGGCAGGATTTTTCCGAAATCGAATCCGGCGCACTGTCGATGAACGGCTTGTCCGAGCTCGGCCTCGATCCGCGCCTCCTCGTCACCGTGCGCGCCGCCGACATCGACAATGCGTTGCGCACCACGGCCGATGCGCTCGCCTGCGACGCGCTTGGTGCCGTCATCATGGAAGTCTGGGGCGATGCGCGGCAGCTCGATCTGGTCGCCAGCCGCAAGCTGACGCTCGCCTCGCAATCATCAGGCGTCCCCGCGTTGCTGCTGCGTCTGGCGGCGACGCCGCTTCCGTCCACCGCGGAAACCCGATGGATCGTGCGCGCGGCGCATTCGCCGCCGGGCGCCAGTTGGAGCGCGTGGGGCGCGCCTCTGTTCGATGCGCAGCTCGTTCGCAATCGTCATGGCCCGGTCGGGCGATGGATCATGGAATGGAAATGTGATGAGTGCCTTTTCAGCGAACCGTCGGCGTATCCTCAGCCTGTGGCTGCCGCGCCTGCCCATCGATCGGATCAAGCGGCAACTGGCTCGCACCGCCTCGCCAGTTGAAACACGCGAGCTGTCCGAACTCCCTCTCCCGCAAGCGGGAGAGGTGGAAGTGCCGAGCGTTGTCGTCATCAAGGAACACAACGCGCTGGTGATCCACTCCCTCGACGACATCGCCGCGCGAAGCGGCCTGTCGGCTGGCCTGCCATTGGCCAATGCCCGCGCGATCTGCCCGGAACTGACGGTCTATGATGCCGACGAAATCGCGGATGCCAGGACGATCAACGACATCGCCGACTGGTGCGACCGCTTCACACCTCTGGTGGCGCTCGATCCGCCCTCAGGTCTCTTCCTCGATATCACCGGCTGCGCCCATCTGTTCGGCGGCGAGCGTGCGATGCTGCAGATCATCTGCGGCGCTCTCGCAAGACGCGGCTTTGCCGTCAGTGGCGCGATCGCGGCCACCTCGGTCTGCGCGCGCACGCTGACGCGGCATTCGTCAGGCAGGATCATCGAGGATGGTGCGGAAGCCGAGGCGGTCGCCCCTCTGCCGATCTCGGCGCTGGGAGCGGATGACGCCATCACCAAAGGCCTGCGCCGCGCCGGCTTGAAGACGATCGGCGATGTCGCCGCTCGCGCGCGCCACGAGATCGCGGCGCGTTTCGGCGCGGCCTTCACCACGCGGCTCGAGCATGCGCTGGGGCAGGGCGATGCGCCGATCAGCCCGCGCAAGCCATTGCCTGACTACATCGTCGAAAAGCGGTTTCCCGAGCCGATCACAACCGAGCCCATGATCGCGATGACGCTGCAGAACCTCGCTAAAATGCTGGTCCAGGCGATGGACAAGCAGGGCAAGGGCGCGCGGAAGCTGGAAGCAGGCTTCTTCCGCACCGACGGCGCGGTGCGCACGCTTGCCGTCGAGACCGGGCGCGCGGTGACGAAGCCCGAAGTGATCGACCGCCTGTTCCGCGAGCGGCTCGATGCGCTGAGCGATCCCCTCGATCCCGGCTTCGGCTTCGACCTGATCCGCCTGTCCGCTGGCCGTACCGAGATCGTGGTGCAGCAGCAGCGCGATCTCGATGCCCATGTCCATGACAATGACGAACTTGCCGCGCTGATCGACCGTATCGCCGCCCGCATCGGGGGCAAGCGTGTGGTCGTGCACCTGCCGGAGGACACCCACATCCCCGAGCGCGCAGCGCTTGCCGCACCGGCACAGCATCATCTGGCCGCGGCATCGCAAGCCGTCTGGCCCGCGCGCGCCGAAGGCGAGCCGCCACTGCGTCCCCTGCGACTGTTCGAAAGGCCGGAGCCGATCAAGGTGCCGTTCGCCACCGTGCCGGATGGACCGCCGCATCGCTTCACCTGGCGGCGCGCCACGCATCAGGTGATGCGGGTCGAGGGGCCTGAGCGCATCGCCATGGAATGGTGGCAGCGGGATGGGAAGGTGCTGACGCGCGACTATTTCCGCGTCGAGGACGAGCAGGGCCTGCGCTTCTGGATCTTTCGCGATGGCCTTTATGACAGCGAACTGATCGACGAAGACGGCAAGCCCGTTCCCGCCAACTGGTTCGTGCATGGGCTGTTCGCATGATGGAACCGGCGCCCGACTATGCCGAGATCGGCATATCAAGCCATTTCTCCTTCCTGCGCGGCGGATCGGATCCGCGCGCCTATGTGGCTCAGGCGAGCATTCTCCGCATCCCCGTGATCGGGCTTGCCGATCACAACACGCTCGCCGGCGTGGTGCGCGCCTACAAGGAGCTCGAGAACTCGGAACTCACGCACCCGCCAAAGCTCCTGATCGGTTCGCGTATCGTCTTCATGGATGGCACGCCTGATATCCTGGTCTATCCGCGCGACCGCGCGGCTTACGGCCGGCTGTGCCAGCTCCTCACCCGCGGCAAGCGGGGCGACGACATCGAACGGATCGAAAAGGGCGAATGCCATCTGAAGCTGAACGACCTGCTGGACTTCGCCGAAGGCCAGCTCCTGGTGTTGTCATTGCCGCATCGTTTCGAGATGGCCGAGGCGCTCGATCTGCTCGAACGCCTGAAAGCGAGCCGCACTGAGGGCGTGTGGCTCGCCGCAAGCCTGCTCTATCGCGGTGACGACAAGCGACGCCTGGCACGATTACATCATCTTGCGACAAAAGCCGATGTGCCGGTGCTCGCAACCAACGAGGTGCTCTATCACCATCCCGCGCGCCGCCCCCTGCAGGACGTGCTCACCTGCATCAGGGAGAAGACGACGATTGATGCGATCGGCAAAAAGCTGGAAGCCAATGCCGAGCGGCATATGAAACCTGCGCACGAGATGGCGCGGCTGTTCCGCGATTTTCCCGACGCGATCGCGGAGACCATGCGCTTTGCCGACCGCATCAATTTCTCGCTCGACCAGCTCAAGTACCAATACCCCGACGAGCCGGTGCCGCCGGGCAAGACCGCGCAGCAGCATCTCGAAGATCTGACCTGGGCCGGCGTCGACCAGTATTTCGGCGGTGATATTCCCGACCAGCTCCGCGCCACCTTGCACAAGGAGCTCGCGCTGATCGCCGAGCTGAAATACGCGCATTATTTCCTGACCGTGCACGACATCGTCCGTTACGCGCGCAGCCAGGACATTCTATGCCAGGGGCGGGGATCGGCGGCGAACTCCGCGGTCTGCTATGTGCTCGGCATCACTTCGGTCGATCCGACCAAGGTCGATCTTCTGTTCGAACGCTTCATCTCGAAAGAGCGATTGGAGCCGCCCGACATCGATGTCGATTTCGAGCATTCGCGGCGCGAGGAGGTGATGCAATATGTCTATCGCCGCTATGGCCGCCATCGCGCCGCGATTATCGCGACCGTCATCCATTATCGGCCGCGCAGCGCGATCCGCGACGTCGGCAAGGCTCTTGGATTGACGGAGGATGTCACCGCCGCGCTCGCCGACACCGTGTGGGGAAGCTGGGGCAAGGGCCTCAACGACATGCAGGTGCGGCAGGCCGGACTCGACCCGAGGAACGCGATGATCGGGCTCGCCGTCGATCTCGCCACCGAGCTGATCGAATTCCCGCGCCACCTCTCGCAGCATGTCGGCGGCTATGTGCTGACGCAGGACCGGCTCGATACCTATGTGCCGATCGGCAATGCCGCGATGGAGGATCGCACCTTCATCGAATGGGACAAGGACGACGTCGACGCGCTCAACATGATGAAGGTCGATGTGCTGGCGCTGGGCATGCTGACCTGTATCCGCAAGAGCTTTGACCTGATCGCGAAGCACAAGGGTGAGCGCTGGGAGCTTGCGACCGTCCCGCAGGACGACGAAAAAGTCTACGACATGCTGTGCCGCGGTGAATCGCTCGGCGTGTTCCAGGTCGAAAGCCGCGCGCAGATGAACATGCTGCCGCGGCTGAAACCGCGGACCTTCTATGATCTTGTCATCGAGGTCGCGATCGTGCGCCCGGGGCCGATCCAGGGCGACATGGTGCATCCCTATTTGCGCCGCCGCAAAATGAAACCCGAAGATATCGAGTATCCGTACCCCAAAGGCGGCAACAAGGATGAATTGCGCAATGTCCTGCACAAGACCCTTGGGGTACCGCTGTTTCAGGAACAAGCGATGCGCATTGCAATCGAGGCTGCGGGATTCACGTCAGAAGAAGCCAATGGATTGCGTCGTGCGATGGCCACCTTCCGCAACGTCGGTACCATCGGCAATTTCGAAGAGAAGCTGATCGGCAATATGGTCAGGCGCGGTTACGACCCCGTCTTCGCACAAAATTGCTTCGAGCAGATCAAGGGCTTCGGTTCCTACGGCTTCCCGGAAAGCCATGCCGCAAGCTTCGCGCAGCTCGTCTACATCTCCTCCTGGCTTAAATGTCATCATCCCGACGCTTTCTGCTGCGCGCTGCTCAACTCACAGCCGATGGGCTTTTATGCCCCCGCGCAGATCGTCGGCGACGCCCGCAAGAACGGCGTCGAGGTTCGCGAGATCGACGTATCCTACAGCTTCGCCCAGAACACCCTGGAAGAGCGCAGCGGCGACCATTGCGCCGTCCGCCTCGGCTTCCGCCAGATCGACGGCTTCAATTGGAAAGATCCGGACGAAGAGAGGCTGAAACAACAACAGGCGTTATTCCGGGAGGTGCCTGAACTCCCTCTCCCGCTTGCGGGAGAGGGCCGGGGTGAGGGTGTCTCCACGGGCGATATCTTTCGTGTGGAGAAAGCCCTCACCCGGATCGCATCTAGCGATGCGATCCGACCTCCCCCGCAAGCGGGGGAGGTGGAGCTGGAGCAAATTCAATCGTCATTCCGGGATGCGCCGTTAGGCGCAGGCCCGGAATCCATAACCACGATCGGGGGTATGGATTCCGGGCTCACGCCAAGAGGCGTGCCCCGGAATGACAGCGTGGAGAAAGCAGAAGACTGGGCCGACCGCATCGTTGCGGCGCGGCAGCGGCGTCCCTTCACCTCGCTGGAGGATTTCGCCCGCGACACCGGCCTGCCCAAGCGGGCGCTGATCCTGCTGGCGGACGCCGATGCCTTCCGCTCGATCGGCCTCGATCGCCGCGCGGCGCTCTGGGCGGTGCGGCGGCTGCCCGATGACGTCCCATTGCCTCTGTTCGAAGCCGCTGTTGCCCGCGAGCAGCCGGACGAGAACGCGAAACCATTGCCGCAGATGCCGCGCCAGGAACAGGTGGTCGCCGACTACCAGACCATCCGCCTGTCGCTGAAGGGCCATCCGATGGAATTCCTGCGCGCGATGTTTGCAAAAGAGCGCGTCGTGCCCTGCAAGGAGGTCTGCCATCGCAATGACCGCCGCCGTATCCGCTGCGCCGGCGTAGTGCTGGTGCGGCAGCGCCCGGGCAGCGCCAAGGGCGTGGTGTTCATGACGCTCGAGGACGAGACCGGGATCGCCAACATCGTGGTGTGGCCGAAGGTGATGGAGCAATACCGGAAAGAAGTGATGGGCGCGCGGCTGATCCTGGTCGAAGGCTATATCCAGAGCAGCCCGGAGGAGGTGACGCATCTGGTCGCGCAGCGCATGATCGACCGCTCCTACGACCTCATCGGTCTCTCCAACGACGCGTTCAGCGCCAAGCCCGCCGTGCCCGCCGGCCCGGCTTTGGTCGAACCTCTCAACGACGACCGCCGCGACCACGGCGAAAACTCCCCGCAAAGAATCCGCCACCCCCGCAACGTCCGCATCCTGCCGCCGTCACGCGATTTCCATTGAACTCCGCCGCTGTCATTCCGGGGCGCGCGTAGCGCGAACCCGGAATCCATTCGTCCACTTGTGCAAGTGGCGAAATGGATTCCGGGCTCGATGCTAACGCATCGCCCCGGAATGACTCCTCATTCCGGGGTGCCGCGACGCGGCGAGCCCAAAATCCATTCCGCAATGCACTTGGCGTGTCTTGGCGGTCTCGTCCCGAAGGTCTACCATGTCGAAAGTCAGTGCCGTTTTGGCTGCCTGGACTATCGTTCATTTGCAACGGGCGGGAGCTGACAATGAAGACGATTTTGGTACCGACCCAAAATACCCCGGCCATGACATCCGTGCTCGAAACGGCGGTGCTGCTCGCGCAGCGCACCGGCGCCTATATCGAGGGTGTTCCATTGTGGTTTGGCACGCCTGAGTTTGTCGTGGCGGGGCTGGCCAGCACCTATTCCATGGAAACCTATCGGGTGCGGCGCGAAGCGGAGGCGGCGGGGGAGCGCGAACTGTTCGAGACCTTCATGCAGCAGCACGGTGTTGCTGCTATGAAAACGACCGCGGACCGGCCCTGGTATAGCTGGTTTGCCGAGGTGCCGCCGGGCGAGGGCCTGGTCGGCAGCCATGGCCGCGCGTTCGATGTGATTGTGATGAGCAGGCCATCCGCTGCTACGGACCCACTCTATCGGCGGGCGATCGAGTCGGGACTGTTCGAAAGCGGCCGGCCTGTTGTGCTGTCGCCGCCATTAGCTCCGAAAGAGATCGCGACCAACATCATGATCCATTGGAATGGCAGCACCGAGCAGGCCCGCGCCAACGCCTTGGCGATGCCGCTGTTACGTCTGGCCGGACGCGTGACGGTGTTGACTGTCGTCGGTGGACAGGATGTGCCGGGTCCATCGGCCGATCAGGTGCGCAAGCAATTGCGGTATAACGGCATTGCCGCCGAGCCCATGAGCATCGAGCTGAACGGTCGCAGCACCGGCGAAGCGGTCCTCGCCACGGCCAAGGCGGAAGGCTGCGATCTCTTGATCAAGGGAGCCTTCACAAGGACCAGGCTGCGCCAAATGATTTTCGGCGGCGCCACCAGCCACATCATGGAGCACGCAGACTTGCCGCTATTGATGGCGCATTAGCGGAGGGGAAGCGCCGCGAATTCATCCCTCATCCCGAGGAGCCGCGAAGCGGCGTCTCGAGGGATGGGCCACGGGCTAGGCTGGGGCCTCATGGTTCGAGACGGCGCAAGAGCGCCTCCTCACCCTGAGGGTCTAATAGCGCGTGCGCTGCGCCAATGCGCCTTTGCGCGGCCTCACGAGGATGATCGACGCGGTGGAATCGGGGGAACCACCTGCAGATTAGGAAGATCCTCGGGGCGCAGCCGAAAAGCGGCGGGATATTTGTCCGGGTTCACGTTCTCCTTCGGCTCGGTCGATCTCCAGACATAGAGGCATGTCGGACAGCCGAACACAGTCCAGACCCCGGCGACGGGAGATTTGCTGCGCACCTCGATCTTGCCCGATCGACATCGCGGACATGCAGCCGGAACAGTGTCAGCGGTTGTCGCCGTCATTTCCGCATCTCCTTCGCCAGAGCCATGAGCTTGGTCCGCCACTGGTCGGTGTCCTGCGGCTTATCGAGTTCCTCGCCATAGTCGCCGCGGATATCAGGCGCGACCGGCGTGGTAGCATCGATGATCATCTTGGTCACGACACCGGCGGGGCTGCAGGCCGGATCCAGGAGATTCTCCGCGAGGTTCGGGATGGTCACGATGTCGCCCGCGGGGTTTACCTTCACCGATATTGCCCACATCACCTGCTTTAGATCGAACGGGTCGACTTTCTCATCGACAATGATCACGACTTTTGCGTATCCGAGACCATGGGTCGTGGTGAGCACGCGTAAGCCCACGTACTTGGCGAAGCCGCCATAGCGGATCTTTGTCGAGACGACGACCACCAGACCGTGGGTATAGAGTGCATTGACGGCGACGACTTCGGGAAACGTCGTCTTGAGCTGAAGGAAGATCGGCGCGCTCGTCGTCATCGCTTGCAGGAAGTCGAGCTCGGTCCAGGGCCGCCCCACATAGACCGCGTCGTAGACCGGGTCCTTGCGGTGCGACACGCGATCGATCTCGATCACCGGATATTTATGGCATCCCGAATAATAGCCGGGAAATTCACCAAACGGCCCCTCGGTCTCGCGCTGTCCGCACAGCAGGCGGCCCTCCAGCACATATTCGGATCCCCAGGGGATATCCAGGCCCTTTGCAGTCTTGACCACACGGTATGGCGCGCCTTGCATCACGGCCGCCATCTTGTATTCGAGCTGATCGTAGAGCAGCGGCGTCGCGCCCATCAGCGTGATGATGGGCTCGTTTCCCAGCGCGATCGCGACTGGCAGGTCTTCGCCGCGGGCTTCCGCATGAGCCATATGGATCGCGATATCGTGCTGCGGCACAGTCTGGATTCCGAGGCGATTCCGCCCCTTGACCTGCAGGCGATAGATTCCGACGTTCTCGACATTGTCATTATCCCAGTCGTCTAGGTCTCGGCTGACGGTGCAGGCTTTGTCGATGAAGTAGCCGCCATCGCCGCGGTTGAGACGAAACAGCGGCAGCAGTTCGTAGAGATTCACGTCCTTGTCGACGACGACGTCTTGCCAGGGCGCGCTCTCAACGCGCTCCAACGTGCCAGGATATTGCTGGAAGCGTCGGACGAACTCAAAGAACTGGTCGCGCATGCCGGCGTCTTTTTCCATGCCAAGCGCGAGAGCATGGTTGCACCATGATCCATGCACGTTCATGGCTACCCGAGCGCTGGTGTAGCCCGCGATGTTGTCGAAATAGATCGCGGGGCTGTCCTCGCCGATCTCTGTAAGGGCGCAGGCCGCGGCCGCGATGTCGGGTTCAGGAACAACCTGATCATGGATGCGCAGCAATTGCCGCTCTTGCTCGAGGACGGACAGGAATTCGCGAAGGTCCTTGTAGGCACGCATTTCTGCCCCCAACTGCTCAGATTGGTTTCAGGCGGCGCGTAACGCGGCAATCTGCCGTTGCCAACGCGGGAGTACGGCTTGAGGATCGCGCAGTGCAAAGGTGACGCCGCCTGTCACATCCGCGTATGGCGCGACATGCTGGCGTACTGACTCGACCTCTGCCTCAAAGAGCGCCAGCGGCACATCGGACGAGGAGTGGGCGAGGCAGCGACAGCGGAGCTTCATCTCGCAAATGCCGCCATCGAGTGAAAGCGCGATCGTGAGCCGTCCTTCTCGTTCAAGATTGGACGCCATGGTCGATTGCGGAAAAATCGCAAAGCGGACGCGGCCGGAAGGCATGATCACGATGTCGCCTGCACTGAGCAGCGCAGCGTGAGGCCATCCGTCGGAACCAACCGTCGAGAGACGCAGCGCCTGCGTTTTGGTCAGCAGCTCGGTGCCGTCAAGATAGCGGACCACCCCGTCTGGAATCCCGCTGCTGGTTGCGGGCGCCGTGTAGACGTGCTCGGCTTCCTTCATTTCACATCTCCCTCGGAAGTGATCCGCATTCCCTACGGAAATCGAAGGCGGCAGTTCGTTGAAGCGGCGCAGGATCGGTGCGCCCTGATTATCGCGCGCGTGTACGACCGAAGCCGCAGATGCGAGTTCGCGAGCGGATCGCCCGATTTGTTTGAGGAGTGTTACTTCTGCCCACAGGTCGCGAAGCGTAGCGAGCAGCCGTACACTGTACACGGCGCCGGTCGCCCCGGCTCATCGCTACGATGATGCGCATCGCTCTCGGTCCCAGAAGAGACAAGCGTGACTAGCTCAGCACAAAAGCTACTACCAAAGGCTGTCCCTTGCAACGGCGCCTGAATTGAGCGCGTGCTTGTGCCTAAGAACTGACTGCGCCTGCGAAAATTTGCCCGACGGGCAAATCACCCAAAAGTCTGTCCAGACTGTCAGCGAAAAATATTCCGCTTTCGCCGTCGGGCAAATCAGTGATTTAACTCCGCGCGTCTCACGGCGGATG